>JBEVDP010000471.1:0-5610 GCA_040513235.1 Acidimicrobiia bacterium
ACCCAGGCTGAGTCCTATGGCCACGATCCCGGCAATGCGCGATGACCGCTCCGCACCGTTCTTCGACGGTGCGGCCGATCGCCGATTGATGATCAAGCACTGCTCGTGCGGCAATTACGCGGGCCCCGAACGCACCGACTGCTCCGCGTGTGGCGACCCGACGTTCGAGTGGGTTGCTGCGTCGGGCCTGGCCACCTTGGTGAGTTGGGTCGTGACCCATGCCAAGCCAACGCCGACCGGGTCCGGGGAAACAAGCACGATCGGCCTCGTCGAACTCGAAGAAGGCCCGTGGATGTACGGCCTGCTGCTCGGAACCGAAGGCGCGAATCTCGCAGTGGGAACACCCCTCGTCGTCGACTTCGTTCGCCCGGGCGACGGCGAGACGATTCCCGCGTTCCGACGTACCGCGTCGTAGATTCCAGGCTCACGCGCCCGGGCTCACCGGACCCATCTTGACGCGATCATCATGGGCCCCTAGCGATGAGAGGAGGCGAACGATGTTGGACACGCTGATCCGTGATGTCCGGATCGTCGACGGAACCGGTCGACCGGGCCGGACTGGTTCGGTGGGGATCCGGGACGGACGGGTGGTTGCTCTCGACCAGGTCGACGAGCCCGCCCGTCGGACGATCGACGCCGAAGGCCTCACCCTTGCCCCCGGATTCGTCGACATCCATACGCACTACGACGCGCAGGCGTTCTGGGACACGACCCTCAGCCCGTCGCCGTTGCACGGTGTGACAACCGTGATCGGCGGCAACTGCGGTTTCACCATCGCGCCGCTCACACCCGAAGACGCCGACTACCTCATGCGCATGCTCGCGCGCGTCGAAGGCATGCCGCTCGAGTCGCTGCAGCGTGGTGTTCCATGGGACTGGCGGTCGACCGCCGAGTACCTCGATCGTCTCGACGGAACGCTGGTACCGAATGCGGGCTTTCTCGTCGGGCACTCAGCGATCCGCCGCGCCGTCATGCACGACGAAGCGCTCGACGGCAAGGCATCCGTCGAGCAGCTCGACGCCATGCGCGGCCTGCTGGCCGAGGGGCTGCGGGCCGGCGGTTTGGGATTCTCCTCCACGTGGTCGACGTCACACAACGACCATGAGGGACATCCCGTTCCCTCCCGTGCCGCGGACCTCGCCGAGCTGGTCACGCTCTGTGAAGTCGTGGGCGAACACCCCGGCACCACACTCGAGTTCATCCCGGGCTTGGCGCCCTTCGGGGACGACCTCTTCGAGGCCATGGCCGCTATGAGCCGCGCCGCCAACCGTCCGCTGAACTGGAACGTGCTCCAGGTGTACGGCAAGAACCGTGAGCTCGTCGACCACCAGCTCGCCGCCAGCGACTACGCCGCGCAGCACGGCGGTCGGGTTCACGCCCTCACGCTCCCCGACTCCCTGAGGTTCTGGCTCAACTTCAAGAGCGGCTTCATCTTCGACATCCTTCCGGGATGGGACCGATTGATGGCGCTCCCTCCCGAGGAGAAGCTCGCGCAGCTCTCCGACCCGGTAGCTCGCGCAGAGTGGGACCGCCTCGCCCAGAGCATGATCGGCCCGTCACGCTCGGTGGCGAACTGGGGCACGTACCTCCTCGTCGACACGTTCAGCGACGAGTACAGGCGATTCACCGGATGGGCCGTCGGCGCGATCGCGACCGAGCTTGGCCAGACGCCATGGGACACGCTTGCCGACATCGTCATCGCCGACGGTCTTCGCACCGTCGTGACGAGCGCCGACCGCGGTCAGGACGACGCATCGTGGCAACGTCGCGTCGAAGTCTGGACCGATCCCCGTGCGGTGGTGGGAGCGTCCGATGCCGGCGCGCATGTCGACATGATCGACTCGTTCGCCTACTGCACCACGTTGCTCGCGCAGACCGTACGCGCGCGACCGCTCCTGACGATGGAAGAGGCCGTGATGCTGCTCACTGACGTCCCGGCACGCCTCTACGGGCTTACCGAGCGCGGCCGTGTGCAGGAGGGATGGCATGCCGACCTCGTGTTGTTCGATCCGGATCGCATCGGACCGGCCGAGCTCCACACCCGCTTCGACCTCCCGGGTGGCGCGGGACGGCTCTACGGCGGCGCCGAGGGAGTCGAGCATGTTTTCGTTGGTGGCGCCGAAGTCGTCTCCGGAGTGGAGTTCACCGGTGAGCACTCCGGAACGCTGCTGCGCGCCGGGCGTGATACAGAGACCGTCACCGCACGTTCGTCCTGACTCCCGGAGCAGCTCGAAGGACCAACTGACATCTCGACGGAGGTGGGCCACAGGCGATCCGCGCTACGTTCCGGACGTGGAGTTCAATCTCGCCGACATGTGGGAAGCAGTCGTCGATACGGTGCCCGATCGTGAGGCGTTGGTTTGGGGGCAACTGAGGTATACGTTCCGCGAGCTCGACGATCGGGCGAACCGCGTTGCACACGCACTGAGCGCACGGCGGATCGGGTCCGGCGACCATGTGGCCGTCTATCTTCGCAATCGTCCGGAGTTCGTGGAGACGATGTTCGCGGCGTTCAAGCTGCGCGCGGTTCCGATCAATGTGAACTATCGCTACGTCGCCGACGAGCTCCGCTATCTCCTCGACGACGCGGACGTGAAAGCGGTAGTGGTCGCCAGGGAATTCCTTCGCGTCCTCCAAGACGCTCTCGCTGAGCTCCCCCTGATCCGCACCATCATCGTCGTGGACGATGACTCTCTCGCGGACGGCAGCGACGGCGACGGCAAGGAGCATGAGAACTACGAGGCCGTGCTCGCGTCCGCGCCGACAGATCGCGGCTTCCCAGCGAGATCGGCCGACGACGGATACATCGTCTACACGGGCGGCACCACCGGGATGCCGAAAGGCGTGCTGTGGCGCTCGGAGGACATCTTCTTCGCGGGTATGGGTGGCGGCAATCCGGGCGGCGCGCCGATCGAGCGGCCCGAGGACATTGTGGAGTTCCTCGACCGGCCCGTGCGCGGGCTTCCCGCCTGCCCGCTCATGCACGGGACCGCGAACTGGTTCGCGATCCGGATCCTGTTCGGTGGGGGCGCGGTCGTGCTCTCCGCCGACATCCGGTTCGAGCCTGTCCGGATGTGGGAGCTCATCGCGAGAGAGCGCGTGAGCTTCCTCGTGATCGTCGGCGACGCGTTCGCACGACCGCTCGTCGACGCGCTCGACCAGATCGACCCCGGATTCGACGTCTCGTGTCTGCGATGGGTGCTGTCGTCGGGAGCGATCTTCTCGCCCGGCGTCAAGCACAAGTGGCTGGAGCGCATGCCGACGTTGCGGCTGATCGACGGCTTCGGGTCGTCGGAGACTGGCTCCCAGGGCCAGTCGGTCGCGGCCCATGGCATCACGGCGAATTCCCGCGCACGCTTCGAGTTGGAGGACACGGTCCAGGTTTTTGACGACGACGACCGGCCGGCCGAACCGGGAACCGTCGGTCGTCTGGGGCGCCGCGGTCACATCCCCGTCGGCTATTACGGCGACCCGGTGAAGACACGGGCGGTATTCCGCGAGATCGACGGCGTGCGGTGGTCGATTCCCGGCGATTACGCGGTCCGGGAGGCCGACGGCACGATCACGGTGCTGGGCCGGGGCTCCGCCTGTATCAACACGGGGGGCGAGAAGGTGTACCCGGAAGAAGTGGAGTCGGTGATCAAGTCGCACCCCGACGTGCTCGATGCCCTCGTGGTCGGCGTTCCCGATGATCGCTGGGGGGAGCGGGTCGTCGCCGTGGTGGCGCCCCGGCCCGGCACGCAACCGACACTGAGAGCGCTCGAAGCGCACGCGCGTGAGTACGTTGCGGGCTACAAGGTGCCCCGCGAGGTCGTGGTCGTGGATGCCATCACCCGCACACCTTCCGGTAAGCCCGATTACGCGTGGGCGAAGGCGACAGCGCTCGCGGCGACGGCGTAGTAGCGCAACGAGCGCGCGTCAGTCGTGCGCAGCGACCTGTTTGTCGAGGTGCTCGTCGATCGGATCGGCGACGGCCGCGTGGCCATCTTCGTGCGTCACGAGCACATCGGGAACATCACGGTCCTGACCGCGCAGTGTCGCGATCACACGATGACGGGTCAACAGTGACCACAACGGGATGCACAATACGAAGATCGCGCCGCCTCCGAGGAGGAGCGTGGCGCGCGCGCCGACCGACTCGCCGACGAACCCGACTATCGGGGCACCGATGGGTCGCACGCCGTTGAGCGAGGTACCCCACAGCGCCATCGCGCGACCTTGGTACTCGGGGGCCGTGCTGAGTTGGTAGCGCGCGGTGAGTACGCCATACCACGCAGTGATTCCGGCGCCCGCCACCGCCAGGGCGACGAACTCGAGCCACAGCACCGGCGCGAGGCCGGCACCTATCAAGGCCGCCCCGGCGATCACCGCATTCACCAACTGGACCTGGTTCGTGGGATGGGTACGCCGCGCTGCGTATATCCCGCCCGCAACCGCGCCGACTCCGATCGCGGCGGTAAGTAGACCGAACAGCGCCGGTCCGCCACCGAATGTGCGCTCCGCGATGAGGGGGATGCTCACTTCGAACTCCCACGCGAAAGCTCCGAAGAGCGCGAGCATCACGATCGCCCCAAGGAGTTCCCGCTTGTGACCGACGTATTTGATGGCCGCGCGGAGCTGGCGTGGAGCGCGCGCTTGCAGGGGCATCGAGTGAAGATCGCGGGGACGGATCAGCGCGAGCACCACGAGAACGGGAACGAACGAAACACCGTTGAGAACGAAGCACGGGCCGATCCCCAATGTTGCGATCGCCAGGCCCGCCAGTGCCGGACCCGCAATCCGCGCGACATTGAACAGAATGAGGTTGAGGCTCACTGCGTTGGTCAAGAGCGCTGGCCGCACCATCTCGTAAACGATCACGTTTTGCGCAGGACCGTTCACGGCGAAGGCCATTCCGTACACCACCGCGAGCGTGTACACCATCCAGAGCTCGACGACGCCGGTGATCGTCAAGGCGCCCATGAGCACCGCCTGACCCATCAGGATCGTCTGAGTGCAGAGCAGGACCCGTCGCTTGTTGTGGCGTTCCACCCAGACACCGGCGATCGGGCCGAGCAATGTCATGGGGACGAACTGCAGCGTGATCGCGATTCCGAGTGCGGATCCGCTGCCCGTGATCTTGTACACGAGCCACGAGACCGCCACCGACTGCATCCACGTGCCGACGATCGACACCACTTGCGCGAAGTAGTACCGGCGGTAAATCGGAACCGAGAGCGAACGAAGGGCGGAACGCGATCCGTCTCTCCCGCTGGCTTTGGACGACCTCCGCAGTCCGAGCTTCACGCTGTGATTGAGCTCGTCGGCCGCGTTCAGACGCTCTGCGGCACCAACGCGGCGTCGACGTCGACGGTTGTGGCCAGCAGGAACTGGGCGTACGTCTTTCCCTGGGAGTCGACGAGGAGCGACATCGTCCCACCGCCACCGAGGCTCTTGTGCAGAAGGAAGTTGATCGCGAGCAGGTTCGACACTTCGAAGCGCTCCAGGCTGCCGGCGCACACGCCTTCGAATCGTTCCTTGACGAACTCGGCGGTAAGGCTTTTGAGCATCCACGCGTAGATGGCAGGTGACCTCGCGATCACACCCACGTTCGAGGTGTCACCCTTGTCG
>JBEVDP010000472.1:0-2593 GCA_040513235.1 Acidimicrobiia bacterium
CACATCTCGAGATCCGACGGAGGCAACACATCTTTCAAACCTCCCCCGAGCATCTTGGCGCCCTGCTCCCCGTGGGCTTCTTCCGCCGCTGCGAGCGCGGCGGCGCGGTCAGGTGCGTCCCAAACGTCATGCGCGTGGGGCTTGCTCATCGTGGAACGACCATCGGACCAACGCATGTCGGTCATCGAGCAGCAAGCAACAACACCGAGCACACGATCGGGCGCGAGCGCGGCGGTGGCCAGCGCGTACGCGCCGCCCGTTGACACTCCCACGGCGACGAATCGAGCGATACCGAGGTGATCGGCGACCGCCAACGCGTCCGGAACCCACTCCGCAATCGTGCGGCCCGGCTGCGTCGTCGACAATCCGTAGCCAGGTCGATCGATGCCGATGATGCGAAGGCCCGCGGCGATGGCCTCCGACTGCAGATACGCGGGTTCCAAACGACTGCCCGGACCCCCGTGGCACCACAACACCGCGGTATCGCCGGGCGTGCCGTAGTCGGCGAACCCAACCGATCGCCCGTCAACGACGAGAAGGCTGTTTTCCACGCACGGTTCATACCACTCGCAGGATGCCGAAATCGCGAACGGCAACCGGTACCCAGTTCACCGCCACCCGGCCCAACATCTGATCACGCAAGCGAACGAGCCTCACTCAACCGGTCTGAGGCCGGTTCTGTGACGCCAGTTCGGCGTGTTCCTGTCAGGCGTGGGCGGTGATCAGCCACTGGCCCGCGTCGAACTGCACTCCGTCGGGCGTCTCGTGCGCGGCGACGTCCTCGCGCAGCCGTTCGAGGCACGCGCGCTTGGTGTCGCCGTCGAGTCCTCGCGACAGGCCACGGACGGGGCCCATGCTCGACACGAAGTTCCACGCATCGTCGGCTGTCGCGCCCAACCACATCGGCGCGTTGAGCGCGGCGAGATCGACGTCGGAGAAGCCGGCGCCTTCGAGGATCGCGTGGACGCGGTCCGGCTCGGCGAGACCGAAAGGACCCGGAACGCCCGGCGGCGGCGGCGAGAGATCACGCCCGGCGGTAAGTGCCGCGAAAATCACCTGGAGCCACGCCTGGCGATCGGACGGCTGCCACGTCAGCAGCGCTAACCGTCCACCGGGCCGCAACGCGCCGCGGATGTTCGTGAACGCGGCCACGGGATTCTCGAAGAACATGGCGCCGTAGTTACTGATCGCGATGTCGTACGTCGCGGTTGGGAACGGGTGTACCTGCGCGTCGGCCTGTACGAACTCGACGTTTGTCAGCCCCGCTTCCGTGCTGCGTTTCCGCGCGTACTCGAGCATGCGCGCCGAGAGGTCGACACCGGTTGCGCGTTCGACGGTGCGGGCGAGCTCGCGTGTCGACTTCCCCGTCCCACAACCGATGTCGAGCAGCGCGTCGCTCGGCGCGAACGAAACCTTGGAGATGAACGCCGGCCACGCGTAGCGCCCGCCCGCTTCGTACTGCTCGGCGTGCTCGGTCCAGTCGTCGCCTTCCTCGCCGTCCCACGCCTTCGCCATCTCGACATTTGCGATCTCCACGGCGGCCTCCCGCGTATACTCCCCTTCGGACTATGCAATAGTCCTAAGGGGAGCACACAGTGTCAACACCCAACCTGACGACCACTTCCTACGCGATCCTCGGCCTGCTCGCGGTCCGGCCGTTCGGCACCTACGAGATCGCGAAGCAGATGGACCGGGCGCTCGGTCAGTTCTGGCCCCGGGCCCGCAGCAAGATCTACGAGGAACCAAAGAAACTCGTCGCGCTGGGTTTGGCCCGTGCGACACCCGAAGAGGTCGGCGGACGGCGCCGCACCGTGTATTCGATCACGGCGAAGGGTCGAACCACGCTCGGCAAGTGGGTGCGCGCGACAAGCGATGCCGGGCCGGCCATCGAGTTCGAGTCGCTCATGAAGGTCTTCTACGCGGAGCACGGCTCGAAGGCCGACCTCCTCACAACAGTGTGCGCGGTGCGGGAGTGGAGTGACAACGAGACGCTCGCCACGGGTTACGTCGCCGACGAGTATCTCGACAACGCCGGACCGTTCCCGGAACGCCTCCCGTGGCTCATCCTCGTCGGCCACTTCCTCGACGGTTTCCTCGAGTTCGTCGCCGACTGGGCCGACTGGGCGGAAGCAATCGTTGAGTCATGGCCCGACGACATCACGCAGGCAAATCCCGATCTCGAAACGCTCAGGCGTCACTCCGAGCGCATGCACCAAGTAGCCGAACGCGTCCGCGCCACGACGTCGCCGGTACGCTGAACCCCACCAGCGATCACGATCGCCGCGGTGGTGGACGGCCAGTTCCTAAGGCCCCGTAGCGGGGGGTGGCCTGTTCATCGATTCGCGTGCTGCGACGAGGGGCGCGTCCGGGACGGTGATCATTCCGCGGTGCGGTCGGTCGAGGTCGAAGATGACGAGCAGCATGACCGTCACGAGGCCTGCGGCGAACAGGGCCATCAAAACGCCGCGGTCGTGCGAAGCGAGGAACATACCCAGCACGCCGAGTGCAAGCGCGCTCGCGAGGATTTGCAGCCAGAGCACTGGTGCAGGGATTCGATTGTCGAGAGCAGCAACACGTGTGGTGTGGGCGTCGA
>JBEVDP010000473.1:0-9820 GCA_040513235.1 Acidimicrobiia bacterium
AACACTTTGGCGGCGGACCACTAGCGACTATGACCCGTGTGCCGAGACGCGCTCCTAAGTGCCGTTGGCCGATAGGGCGAACGGTGCCTGACGCGGCACTACCGCTACTCGACAGCGCCAACTCGGCGCTCTGTCACACGCTCAAGAAGTTCTCGAGCAGTCTCAGACCGGTTGGCCCACTCGTCTCGGGGTGAAATTGCACGCCGAACACGTGACCACATTGGATCGCCGATACGAATCGGCCCCGATGCGGCGTCGTCGCGAGGACTTCGTAGTCCTCGGCACAAACGACATGGAAGGAGTGCCGGAAGTCGAACACTTCTCCGGGCCGAATGCCGTCGAAGAGAGGTGAGGCACACACCGGCCAAACTTCGTTCCACCCGGTATGCGGGGTCGGTCGATCGGCTTCGGTTGGCGTCAGTGGCACGGCGCGAGCGTCGATCCAACCCAGGCCTTTGGTCTCGGTGAGCTCGTCGCTTACTGCCGCGATGAGCTGCATGCCCAAACCGATGCCGAGGAACGGCACGCCGCCTTCGAGGACCTCGCGTGAGAGCGCCTCATCCAGTCCACGCGTGCGCAGGTGACGCATCGCGTCGGGAAACGCGCCCGCGTCAGTCAGGATGATTCGATCGGCCCGCGCGAGCAGCCTGACGTCATCCGCAACGACAATGGCGCGGGCACCAAGGTCCTCATATGCGCGTTGGACGCGTTCGATATTCCCCGACCCGCAGTCGACAATCGCGATCGTATGTTGCACCTGTGTCTGAGCTCCCCGCATTGCGTCTCAGCACGACGTTCACTTTTCAGATCTCTGTCAGGCGGACTTTACGACCGCTCGAAGCGAAGACGCACCCGGACAGGTTCTCCGAGATTCACCGCAACGCTCTACGACGACAGAGCTTCTCCTTCGGCGGCCAAGTACAGGAACTTGAGGGCAAAGCGGCTCGGGTCGAGCGGGGAAAGGGCTCAAGCCGACGTCCGGCCGGGCCGAAGCTGCAGAGAGCCCGGGATGTCCGGCCCGTTGTGATGAAGGGAGACGGCGTTGGTTCACGTTGAAGCGACTCGTGCCGCGAGCGGAGTCGAGGCTGTGGGAACAGACCGACGCGTCGCCCTGCGCCTGCTGTGGACCCTCAACGATTCGTCCGCATCGATCGACGAGATCGCTCGTGTCGCCTCCGCGGACCCGGCCCTCACAGCTCGAGTGCTCGCAGCCGCGAACTCGCCTTGTCATCATCGCGATTGCGGCACGGTTGCAACACTGCCGCGAGCCGTACAGGTCTTGGGTTCGAACACGATTCGAACGTTCGCGGCTACGGCGGCCCTCGAGCTCTTCGCCCCGGACGGAAGCGAGCCGCCGTCCGATGCCCTGTGGCTTCACTCCCTGACGACAGCGATTGCTGCCGCCGATGTTGCGCCGTACGTAGGAGTCTCGTCGTCTGAGGCGCTCACTGCGGGCTTGCTCCACGACCTTGGAGCTGCACTGCTGCAGCGACGTCACCCACAGCGCTTCGAGGAGCTGGTACACGCGTCCAGCGCAACGACCATCGAGAAGCGGATGGCGAACGAACGACGCATTTTTGGCACCGACCACGCTCGCCTGGGAATGGAACTCCTCGCCGGAATGGGCCTTCCCAAGCGGATCGTCGATGTCGCGCGGGATCACCACGGCGCGGACTGCACGGCGGCACCGATGACACGATGCGTTCAAATCGGCGAGGCTGTCGCGCACGTCATCGATCATGTTCGCAGCGACTCCTACGCGGATCTGATCCTCAGGCTGCGAGCTTCGGCGATCAACACATCCCTCGCCGGCGTGCTCGTCGAGCGCGTAATTGCGCAACGGGTCGCGATGCTCTCCTTCCTTGCCACATCTCCCGCCGCGAGACCCCGAACGAGGTAGACCCGCCGCCACAGGTGGTTGCACGCCGGGTCGAACGCGTGACCTATTTCACACAGCCCACCAAGAGCGTTGTCAGTCAAGGCGCCGCCACGTACGTTGCTCAAAGTACTGCGGGCGGTTGGGCATCTTTGCGGGGGCGCAACATGGCCGCGGTGTGCGCTGCTGCCCGTAGCCGGAATTTTGTCCAGCCCAGCCCCTCCGGCCGCGGGTGGTTGCGCGTCGCCTGAGAGCGATGTGCGTTCGGTCAAGTGTTCGGGACGCGGCGCACGGAATATCCGAAAGGCACTCCCCCGATCGTCCAGTCGAAGTTCACGTCGACGCTGCCACCGCCGGGCGGAAGGTGAGGCTCGATTGCTTGGACCACGAAGTGGTAGGTGGCTCCGCCGCCGAGGGTCACGAACTCACCTCCTGATCGCGCGGTGCCGTTCTGCCCCAGGCGCCAACGCACGGAGGTCCCCTCGGGAAAGAAGTTGTATCCGATGCGAAGCGTTGCGTCGTCTGCGATCGTGACCTCGAAGATGTTGACGTCGATCGCGTCGTCTTCGCCGGGCACGTACGTTTCTTGGTCGGCTGTCGGAGTGGCCGTCGGGAGAAGGGGCGTGACGGGTGGCGCGCCACTCGCATCATCGACCCCTTGGCCCACCTCGCGACGCCGGCGCAGCCCGATCACGACGAGAACGCCCAGCCCCGCCAGAATCACGAGAACGAGCAGTAGCGGCAGAAGGTTGACGCCACCACCGCCGGAGCCGTTCCCGGGTACAGGCACGGGCGCCGCGGCGGTGCTTGCTGGTTCGACGACGATCCCAGCCGTCCAGGAACCCGCGTTGTCCTCGAAGTTGTTGTCGTTGACACCGAGTGACAACAGACCGTCGGTAACGGCGACAAAGCTGGACTCGCTGCCGACCGCGATCGCGTCACCTTCGCCGACGCGCGCGATGAGCGACCAGTGGGCAAGATCTGGCGCGATCCAGTTCGTGCTGAGGCTTTCGGCGCAAACGTCACCACACGCGACACCATCCGGCGCGACGCGATCGAGCGCTTCCACGGGCCCGAGATGCATCGCCCCCTCGGCCGTGATCGTCACGGTGTCGCCGGCGGCGACGGTCACATCCGTCGGTGTCCATGGGGCTGACGCGAGGACTTCGACCGTCGCTTCGGCCGCGTCGACGGGAGCGGCGTGCAGACTCAGAACTCCGGCGACGACCGCGAGGGCGGCGCCAACTCGGATTACTGCGAACAAGTCGTCAGCCTGTTCGCGTCGCGGGCTCGACCACATCGGTCCGGGCGGTGAAGGGCGAAAGGCTCGGATCGATTTCGTGCGGAACGAAGGCGGTCGCGATTGCATCTTCCATGGTGATCGCGCCCTCGGCGACCAGCTCGTTGAGCGCCATCTCGATCGTCCTGTGCCCGGCCCCGAGCGCGATCTGCATGGCGTTGCGCAGCTGGCGGGTCTTGCCCTCACGGATCAGGTTGCTCACGGCCGGTGTGCCGAGCAGCACCTCGAAGACGGCAATCAGGCCCCCACCGATGAACGGCACCAAGCGCTGCGCAACGACCGCGGTGAGCGTGCTCGCGAGTTGCATGCGGATCTGGCCCTGGCGGTCCGCGGGGAACACGTCGACGATGCGGTCGAGTGTCTGCGGCGCATCGTTGGTGTGCAACGAAGACATCACGAGGTGACCGGTCTCGGCGAGCGTCAGTGTGATGGCGATGCTCTCGGCGTCGCGCATCTCGCCGACGAGGACGACGTCGGGGTCCTCGCGGAGCGCGGCCCGCAACGCCCGTGCGAACGACGGCGTGTCGATGCCGACCTCGCGTTGGTGCACCAGCGCTTGGTGATTGTCGTGCAGGTACTCGATCGGATCTTCGATCGTGATGATGTGACAGGGGCGGGTCTTGGCCACCGCCTCGACCATGGTGGCCATGCTTGTCGACTTGCCGGAGCCGGTGGGGCCGCAGAAGAGGATGAGTCCCTGCTTGCGGCTGATGAGCTCGCGGATGACGTCGGGCATGCCGATCTCGTCGAACGACGGGATCTCGCCCTGGATCAGGCGGAGTGCGACCGACGGTTTGCCGCGTTCGTAGAAGACGTTGCCGCGAAAGCGTTCGTGACCGTACGAGAATGCGAAGTCGACGTCGCGGTCGCGGGCCAGCGCTTCAGCCTGAGTGGCATCGAGCAGGTCGCCCAGGACCTCGTTCATGGCGTCGTCGTCGAGGACCGGGAGGTCGTCGACCGGCTGGACCGCCGCGTCGAGACGGACGCCCGGGCACGTGCCCACCGTGAGGAGGAGGTCGGTCCCTTGAACCTCGATAACGCGATTCAGCGCCTCGAGCAGAGTCTTGTGCAGTTCCACTGGGTAAAACTACCTCCGACACCTCGGTCCGCCAGAGCGGCGAAACCCTCAGATACCTTGCCGTACAGCGGCGGCTCAGCCGCCAAATGAACTCAGGTTGGGTAAGCCAATGTCCGATGGATCCAATGTGAGATGGACCCATGCCCGGCCGTACGTGCTGTTCACGTTCGTGATCGTGGCCGTAGACCAATGGTCGAAGCTCGCCGCCTGGCAGGTCGACTCGAGCGTTGGCGCCACACGCAACCCGTCGTATGCGCTCGGCATCGTGGACGGCCCAGCACACATGCTTGCGATCGGTTCCCTCGCGACGTTGGCCATCTTCGTCACGTTGGTTGCCCGTTGGGCGCTGCGTCTTGGAGTTTCTCCGCTGATCCCGGGTTTGGTGATCGGCGGCATGGTCGGCAACATCCTCGACCGCATCGTGCTGGGTTCGGTGCGCGACTTCCTGGTCACGCCGTGGGTGATCTGCAACGTGGCCGACCTCGCCATCGCGGGTGGCCTCGTCGCGTTCCTCGTCGCCTTCGGATGGCGCATGCAACATTTGCGCGGCATGACGGCCGCGACATCGCTGTACGCACGTACGCGCTCGTAACTCGAGCCGCCCGCCTTCGATCGACGCCTGATGTGGCACGACATCAGCACGCGGGGCTCGGGTTGTTGTTCCGCCACCGGATCGTGAACGACGCGGTCGACGTCGAGCCGAAGACGTCCGTGCCGGTCACCGTCACGGAACGCTGCCCGCTCGCCATGTTCGGCGTGCCCGAGATCACTCCCGTCGCGCTGTCGAACGAGAGCCCGCCGAACGGCAGCCCGGTCTCCGACCAGGTAATGGGGTCGGTCCCGCCGCTGCGGTTGACCGTGAAGGTCGTGAACACGCCGTTCTCGACCTCACACGGACTGGGCGTCTTCGACAATGTCAGCGGCGTGCGAATCGTCAGGTTCAACGACTGGCTTGCCGTTGCGCCGGCGAGGTCCGTGAGTGTCACGTTCACAGCGAACGACCCCGTGACCGATGGCGTGCCGCTGATTGTTCCGCTGCTCGAGATGCCGAGGCCGGCGGGAAGGCCGGTGGCGGTCCAGCTGTAGGGCGGAGTGCCGTTGGTTCCGGTCACGGTCGTGTTGTACGCGACGCCCTGGAACCCGTCCGGGAGCGGTGCCGTCGCGACCGTCGGCGCCGGGTTGATCGCGACGGTGTAGTTCCTCGCGTTGCTCGCGCCGAAGTTGTCGACCACGGTCACGGTTGGGTTGAACGTGCCCGCGGCCGTCGGCGTACCGGTGATCACGCCCGTAGCATTCATAGACAATCCGTCGGGCAGGCCCGTCGCGAACCAATAGAACGGTGCCGTTCCCCCGGTCCGGGTCATCGCAAAGCTCGCGTACGGGCGACCGGCAGTCCAAGACGGAATCGCGGAGGTGGTGATCACCGGGGCAGGAGAGATCGTGACGACGAAGTTCCGGGAAGCGCTCCCGCCGAGCGAATCGGTGACGGTCACGTTCACGGTGCGTGTGACTGCAGTGGTCGGAGTTCCCGAGACCGTGCCGGTGGTGGCATTCATCGTCAGGCCGGCCGGCAAGTTGCTTGCCGACCAGGTGAACGGCGCGAGGCCGCCGGTGCTCGTCAGCGTCGCGCTGTACAAGACGCCGAGCGCTCCATTGGGGAGCGTGCCGCTGATCACCGGAGACGGCCACAACGTCAGCGACAGCAGCCGGCTCGCACTCGCGCCCGCGGCGTCGGTCACGGTGATGCTGATGCTGAACGGACCGGCGACGGTCGGCGTGCCCGAGATCTCGCCGGTACTCGCGTTGATGGCCATGCCGCTCGGCAGGCCACTTGCTGCCCACGCGTACGGCGGCGTTGCCTGTGTCGCCGCGATCGGAGTGCTGTAGGGGCGGCCCTGCTCGCCGTCGGGCAGTGAGCTCGTCGTGATCGAGGGCGCGTTGTTGATGAGCACGGAGTAGTTGCGCGTCGCGACGCCGCCCGCCGAGTCGCTCACTGTCACGACGATCGTGTAGCTCCCGGTCGCGGAAGGTGTGCCGGTGATCACACCGGTACCGGAGTTGATCGACATCCCGGGCGGCAAGCCCGACGCCGCCCACGTGAACGGCGCGACGCCGTTCGTCGCGGTGACTTGCGTGTTCGGGTAGTCGCGGTTGACGGTCCAGTTGACGAGCGAGGCCGGTCCGCTGATCTCCACCGGTTGCGCGATCACGAGCGTGTACGTCTTGCTGCTCGACGCCCCGCTTGCGTCCGTGATCGTGACCGTGACGTTCGGGAACGTGCCTGCGCCTGTCGGCGTGCCGGAGATGGTGCCCGTGCTCGCGTCGATCCCTAGTCCGGCCGGCAGGTTCGTCGCCGTCCATGTGAACGGCGGCGTTCCCCCGGTCGTCGGTGTGACGGTGAAACTGTACGGCCGGTTCTGTTCACCGTTCGGGAGTGACGCGGTCGCGATGCCGGGCGCGGGATTGATCTTCACGCTGTACGGGCGCGATGCCGCCGCACCGGCGATGTCGGTCACGTTCACGGTCACCGCGTACGTGCCGGCCGCAGATGGCGTTCCACTGATGACACCCGTGCTCGCGTCGATCGAGAGACCGGTCGGCAAACCGCTCGCCGACCACGTAAACGGCGTCGTGCCGTCGGCTCTCGTCATCGTCTGGCTCGGATAGCCCTGCCCCACGGTCCAGTTGGGCAACGTGGTGGGGCCCGTGATCTGCGGTGCGGCATTGATCGTGACCGCGTACGACCGGGTCACCGCTGCGCCCGCGACGTCGATCACGGTGACGGTGGGGTTGAACGTTCCCGTCGCGCTCGGTGTCCCCGACACGGTTCCGTTTGCTGTGTCGATCGACAGCCCGTTGGGCAGTCCGGTCGCGCCCCATGTGTACGGCGCAGTACCGGTCCCCGCGGTCACGCTCACAGGCGTGCCGGGGTAGTCGCGGTTGATCGTCCAGTTCGGCAGCGAGGCTGTGGAGATCGTCGGCGGCGGGTTGATCCGCAACGTGTACGTCACGAGGTCCTGCTCGCCGATCGAGTCGGTCACCGTGCCGGTAACGGCGTAGGTACCAACCGTCGTCGGAACACCCGAGATGATTCCGCTCGTCAACCCGAGGGTCAGGTTGTTGGGGAGCCCGGTGGCCGTGAAGCGGTAGGCGTTGGGGCCGCCGGAGCCGCACGACGCGGTGAGTCGCGGATTCGGATAGATGCGGTCCACGGTCCAAGCAGGGATACTCGGCGTGTCGAGCGAAACCGGGCACGCTGGCCGCGTGCCGATGATCGTGCTGTGCGTGCCGCCGCCCTGCCCGAAAACCACCCGGAAGGCGATGACCTGTTCGATCCGCATGTCGGCGTTCTTCAATTGCACTACGGCGGTCGGCGCGTAGATCGTCCCGTCGAAGTCCGCGCTTGCGGTGTTCGAGCAGCACAGCGACATCGGCGTGGTGTTGGACGCGGCTTGCCAAACGATGAGGTTTGCGCCACCAGTGCCGTACGGCGGGTTCGCCAGAGGCGACGCGATGATGTCGGCGTTGCTGCCGTCGAAGGCACCGCCCGCGACGTACAGGAGGACGCCGTTGGCCGTGACGGCGTTCAACAACGTCACGCCGTTGCAAAAGATGTAGATCCCCGGGCCGAGTGTGCCACCGTTGAACGTTGCCGGGCCCGTATAGGTCCCAGGCCCGCGCGTACCCGTGTGCGTGCCGTTCACGCAGTCGACAGGCGGCGGCGTCAGTGACCTGTACGGGTCTGCGATCGGCGGATTCGGCGTTGTGATGCCACCCGTCGCACGGAAGTTGGCGCCGGCTGTCACGTCGATTGGGTTGCAGCTGTTGTTGATCACGACGCCGCCGTAGACGACAACGTCGGGACTGCCCTGCAGGTCGATGCTCGGTGCTGCACTGCAGCCGCCGAGGGCAAGGAGCGGGATCGGTGTCGAGTTGGCGGAGTTCGGCGGCAGTTGCGACTGCGGCCGAAGGCTCGCGGTCAGCGCGTAGCTGTACGGGGTGGGCGCATTCGCCGCGTTGGTTTCCGTGATGCGAACCCGAACCCGATCGGGAAGGGTCGCCGCGGGTGAAGTCGGGCACGGCGCTTCGGTTCCATTGGCTGCGATGCACGACGCCCGGTTGTTGGCGCCGTGGCCGTCGTCGATCGACGCGACGAAGCCGGCGAGTTCAGTCTGCGAGTCCGCCGCGCCATCGACGCACGTCTTGCGTACGAGCGTGTGCGCGGACGCGTCGAAGTAGTAGTTCGCGACCCACAACTTCGAGGTCGCCGAAGCCGTGTACTCGCGCCAGACGAACCGCATAATGACGGTGCCGCTCGGACCCGTGCAGTCGGGTGCGCCGCCCGGCGACGAAACGCCCAGGCTCGCGTCGCCAGTGCCGGTGTCCGGATTGGTACCGCCGGCCGACTGGGCGTCCCGCACGAGGAACGAGGCGATGACTTGCGCGTCGTTCGACTCGCGCACGCGTTGCTGGCTCGGACGTACTCCATTGAAGCCGGTGATGAATGCAGCCGCGACCGCGCCGGTGATCATCGAGAGGAGGACGACGCTGATAACGACCTCGACGAGCGTCATGCCCGACTCCGACCCGTGCGCAGGGACCCGGGCGCACTGTGCGCGGGTCATGCGCTCACGCTCCAGGACTGGACCCACGTCTGGGTGACGACGATGGGCGCGGCAGCGGACCCGATCGCCTGATAGTTCACCTGTGCCCGGATGATCTCGTTCGTGGGCGCGCACGTTGTCGTTCCCTCGCACGCGGTGAAGATCACGTTGCGTTGGAGCAGGCCACCGATCGTCACGGCGGGGACGTTCTGACAGTCGACGTGATAGCTGCGGCCGTCGACGGTGTACGACGCGGGCAGCGCCGTCTGACAATTCTGGAGCGCGGGGCCGCCGTTGGGTGAATTGAGCGTGCGCACGTTGGCGATCGCGAACTCGATCGCAGCGTCGGCGCCGTACTCGCGGTCGCGCACCTTGTCGAGCGTCTCGCGGTTGTGCAGACCGGACGTGATCATGGCCAATGTCGCCATTGCGATCCCGCCGATGACGACCATGAACGCGATCGCGAGGATGAGCGACGCTCCGCGCTCGCGCTCGCAGGCCGGAACACGACGTGTCATGGCGACCGCACCACGAGGGTGAGCGAGCGCGGCTGGTTGTTCGGCATGGTCACGGTGAGCTCGATGGGTGGCCACGGCGTCGTCGTTGCCGCCGGCGGGCAGGGCGCGTTGGTGATCGGATTCACCGAGTAGCCCGACGGCGGGATGTACGAAGTCACGGAGTACTGGGACGCGCCGCCCGTGCACTGCGCGCGCACGGCCGACTTCGTCGCCTCCGCGTAGCCGCGCAGCACTCCGTCGGCCGTGACCAGGTCCCGGTGCGCGGTCGAGCCCGAGCCTTGGGTCGCGTAGGTCGCGAAAAAGGCGCCGACCACGAGCCCCATGATCACGACCGCCAACACGATCTCGAGCAAGGTGTCGCCGTTTTCGTCACGCACACGAACGCCCATTCCGCCCTCGACTCAGCCCAGAAATTGCCGAGGCCCCCGGGCGGCCGGAGCCACC
>JBEVDP010000474.1:0-4749 GCA_040513235.1 Acidimicrobiia bacterium
TTCCGCGAGGCGGTCGGGATCGACGACCGCCGGCGTCCAGCGGACCGAGTACGAACCGCGCGTATCGCTCGCGCGAGCACCTCGGCGCGGCCGCCGCTTCAGCAACGGCACCATCGCGCCGGTCGCGGGCAGCTCGACCGCCCAACATGCGACGCGGCCCATCCAGCGCACGCTCGCACCGACGTCGTCGCCGACCTGATCGGCGCCGGCCGCGACGAGCCAGCCCAGGATCTCGCCGACCGGCATCTCGAACGCGGGCGCGGTGCCGATACCAGGCACCGGGACACCATCGTGGGGGCGCCAGCCCGGCTTCGGCGCACCCGCGGCCACGAGCATCCGCAGCAGCGCGTTGCCGTCGGGCGACGGTTGGCCGCGGCCACCGGCCCAGGCGACAACCCGGCCGGGCGCCCACGACACGTGGACCTGCACCGGACCGGGCTCCGCAGGCTCCTCGGGTTCGGCGCCGCCTCGACCGCGCGGCTCGGGTTCGCGGCGCGGTACGAGCCGCGCCAGCGCGTCGTCGAGCGCCCGGAACTCGGCTTCGAAGTCGGCGACGACCTGCGCCCGCTCCTCTCCGGTGAGTGCACGCGCCGACGCGAGATGCTCCTTGGTCTCGCGCAGCAGGCGCACGAGCGCGGTTTGCCAGTTGGCGCGATCGGCTTCGAGCGCGGCGCTCTCGTCGGGCGTCGCGTAGCCCTCGGCCTCCGCGCGCACGTACGCGTCGAAATCTCCCGGCGTGGTCAAAGCGCCTGCATTGCTCCGTCGTATGTGTACGAGGACACGGGCGTGCCCTCCAGCCTGGAGGCCACCCGCGGTGGCCTCGAAAAACGCTCGGGTCCCTGGTCCCGAGGCGACCCCGTCTGCGTCGGTGGCCCGTCGAGAACGGGCGTCGACCGTCGGTGTCGAAATGTCGCTCCGGATCGACCGGGGCGCCGTTGGCAGCGTACCAGCCCCCGTCCATCACCCCGGCGAACCCGCAATTAGCCGGAAGACAGGTCGTCGCTCCCCCGCCTCCCCTGCTTCCAGTAACCCCGCACCGTCGCTTGGCCACGCGGGAACGCTCGCTCCTCGAACAGGAAGCGCCGGATGCGCTGCACCGCCGCCGCTTCCCCGGCGACCCATATCCGCGTATCCGGACCCGGCGTCGCCTCCCGGACCGCGGCCACCAACGCCGTTCCCGGAGGGTCGTGCGGCGCGAGGTCGTGCCACGCGACGGTTGCCGACGGGTGACTGGGCAGCCCGACGCGGCCATCGGGCGCGGCCACTTCGACGATGACCTGCACCGGTGTCGTCGGAGGCAGCGCTTCGAGCAACTGCGACATGGCGGGGATCGCTGTCTCGTCCCCGGCCAGCAGGAACGCGGGCGCGTCGGCTGCGATCGTGTAGCCCCGGCCCGGACCCGAGATCGCGACCGCGGCGCCCGGCTCACACGTGGCGGCCCACCGCGACGCGCCGCCGTCGCCGTGGAGCAGGATCTCGACCACGAGCGTCCCCGCCGTCGCGTCGGTGTCGCGCGGTGTGAGCGTGCGGATGATCGGCCGCTGCCCGCCGGCGAGTAGGAATTCGTTCCCGTTCCAAGAGGGGAGTACCAACTCGGATCCCGGTGACGGAAGCAGGAGCCGCACGCTCGCGGCCGGTTCGGTCACGGCGAAGCCCACGAGTTCAGGGCCGGAGAGCACGATGCGTGCGAGCCGCGCGCCGGTCCGCCCGACGTCCGTCACCGCCGCCCGGCGAAACGAGGGCGGTTCACGACGCATGCGGTCCACTTCGGGTCTCGACTCGCGCGGAGCCATCGGTGCAGTCTGGCAGTCGATGGCCACCCAGAAAGACGTACGGCGGATCGCCCTCGCGCTCCCCGAGACGTTCGAGGAAGACGACCGGTTCGCGTTCGCAGTCGTGAACAAGCCCAAGCCGAAGGCGTTCGCCTGGGTGTGGGCCGAACGAGTCGACCCGAAGAAGCCGCGAGTCTTCAATCCCGCCGTGCTCGCGGTGCGGGTGGCGAACGACGCCGAGAAGCAGATGTTGCTCGCGTCAGATCCCGAGAAGTTCTTCACGGAGCCGCACTACAACGGCTTTCCCGCGGTGCTCGTGCGCCTCGAGGCGATCCGCGTCGCCGAGTTGCGCGAGCTCCTGACCGATGCGTGGCGGTGCCGGGCGCCGCGCGCGCTCGTGAAGCATTTCGACGCCGACCACTAGAACCGTCTTGACGAGAAAAGTTGTCGGTGGCACGATGGCGCGGTGGAAGACGTCGCTGTCATTGCCGACGCGGGTGCCGCTGAGGTGTCGCTCGATCCGGTGCGCGCGCGGCTACTCGCCGCACTGGTGACGCCGGCCTCGGCGAGTGCGCTGGCCCAACTGGTTGGCCTGCCTCGGCAGAAGGTCAACTACCACCTCCGCGCCCTCGAGAAGCACGGCCTCGTCACGCTCGTCGAGGAACGACGCAAAGGCAACTGCACGGAACGCATCGTGCAGGCGACGGCCGCCTCCTACGTCATCTCCCCCGCCGCGCTGTCGCCGGTTGCCCCGGACCCGTCTCGCTCACCCGATCACCTGTCCGCGCACTGGCTGCTCGCGCTGGCCGGAAAGATGGTGCGCGATGTCGGCGATCTGATCGAGGGCGCGCGCGCGTCGGGCCGGCGCGTCGCGACGTTTGCGGTCGACGGCAACATCCGATTCGCGTCCGCCGCCGATCGCGCCGACTTCGCCGAGGAGCTCGGCGCGGCCGTCGCCACGCTCGTTGCCAAGTATCACGACGATGAGGCGCCGCGCGGACGTGAGCACCGCCTCGTCGTCGCGGTACACCCGTCGGCGCCGCGCAGGAAGGAGCCCTGATGCCCCGCGAGTTCGAGATTCGCAAGCAAGTCGACCTCGACGCTTCACTCGACGCGGTGTGGCACGCGATCACCACTCCCGAAGGGCTCGCTACGTGGTTCATGCCGATGCCGATGGATCCCGAAGGCGACATGGTCGTCGCGTGGGAGCCTGGGAAGCGACTGCGGATCGAGATGCCCACGGGCCCCGACGGTGCGAGCCAGGCGTTCGAGTACTTGATCGAGGCGCGCGGCGGCGGAAGCGCGGTGCTCCGTTTCGTGCACAGCGGCTTCATCGGAGACGACGACTGGAGCGACGAGTTCGAGCCGATGACCAGCGCCGGGTGGGACCAGTACCTGTTCACGCTCGCGCAGTATTTCCGCTCCTTCGCCGGCCGGCCCGCGATGTACGTCGAGGCGGAAGCGCCACCCAACGCCGCAACTCCCGAAGCGTGGGCCCGACTCCTCGCCGCACTCGGGGGCGTCGAGGAAATCGGCGCAGCCGTCGGCTTCGATCTCGCATCGGGTCCGATCACCGGATCGATCGACTACCTCACTGCGAACTTCGTCGGCATTCGCACCGACGACGCGCTCGTGCGCTTCCACGGCCGGTGGCCGATCGGCATGACGCTTGCCGTCAGTCACCATGCGTACGCAGCCATCGATACCGGCGCGCTCACCGCCGCGTGGACCGACTGGCTGGCACGCGTGTTCGCCTGACGTCAGCGCGTCATGCGAGCGCGGCGCGCCGCTCGGTCAGGAACCTGCGTTCGGCCGCATTCGTGGCGAGCTCGATGGCGCGGTCGTACGCCGCGGCCGCGTCGGCGTTGCGGTCGAGCCGGACGAGGAAGTCGGCGCGCGTCGCGTGGTACAGGTGGTAGCGGTCGAGATCGAGATCCTCGAGGCACGCGAGGGCGACTGCGGGGCCGTGCACCTCGGCGACGGCCACCGCCCGGTTGAGCGCGACCACGGGCGACGGCGCGATCGTGAGTAGCACGTCGTAGTTCTGCAAGATCTGCGCCCAATCCGTCGCGGCAACACTCGGCGCGTCGCTGTGCACCGCATTGATCGCGGCTTGCAACTGATACGGACCGGGCTGGCCCCGCCGGATGCAGGCACTCACGAGCGCGCGTCCCTCGACCGCGAGCTCGTCGTCCCAGAGCGATCGATCTTGATCGGCGAGCAGGACGACATCGCCGTCGGCACTCGTCCGCGCCGCGCGCCGCGACATCGTGAGCAACAACAACGCGAGCAGGCCGAGCACTTCTGGTTCGTCGGGCATCAACTCCGCGAGCAGCCGCGCGAGCCGCACCGCTTCGGCGCTCAGATCGTCGCGGCTCAGTGCGTCGCCCTCAGCCGCGACGTAGCCCTCGTTGAAGATCAGGTACACGACGGCGAGCACACCGCGCAGACGGTCGGGGAGCTCCGGGTCCTCGGGCACGCGATAGGGGATCCTGGCGTCGCGGATCTTGCGCTTGGCGCGCACGAGGCGTTGCGCCATCGTCGACTCGGGAACCAGGAACGCGCGAGCGATGTCGGCAGTCTCCAAGCCGCCGAGCAACTTGAGCGTCAACGCGACCTGCGCATCGGTGGCGAGCGCCGGGTGGCAGCAGGTGAACATGAGGCGCAAGCGGTCATCGGTCACCGGTCCGGTCTCCTCGGGCTCGTCGCGCTCGTGCAGGCGGATCGACTCCCGCTGGCGGTCTTCGCGCGACGCTTCCCGCCGGGCCCGGTCGATGGCGCGGTTCTTGGCCGTGGTGACGATCCAGCCACCGGGGTTCGGCGGCACGCCTGTTTCGGGCCAGCGCTCGGTTGCGATGACGAACGCCTCCTGGACCCCCTCTTCGGCGCGGTCGATGTCGCCGAAGAGGCGGATCAGGATGGCGACGGCGCGTCCCCGCTCCTCGCGAAAGACGCGCTCGAGTTCGGTGCGCTGACC
>JBEVDP010000475.1:0-5177 GCA_040513235.1 Acidimicrobiia bacterium
TGGAGCGACTCTCCGACGGCACTGAGTCTGGTACGTGCGGTGTGACCCCTGTCCTCGCCATCACGCAGGAGCCCGTGCGGATACGAGTCACGCGCGCGTGGATCAACGCCACACCAGGCGCCTTGATCCTGACTCTCAACGAGGTCCTCCCTCCTCCACCGGCAACGATCGTTCCCAACGCCGGGCTCAACGAGGTCACGCTCCTCGCAGGCGGGCGGGCGGGCTTCATTCGGGTGAAGCCGGTCGATGCGACCACCGGCGATTCCATCGGTCCGGTGTGCTTCGCAGCGCGACAAGGCAACACGACGGTGGCTGAGGCCTGCAGCACGGTTCTGCCTGAGGTCGGGGAATACATGCTCGGGCCGGTTCCCGTCGGGACCACCGAGGTCGTCGAAACCTCAGTGCCCCCGCCGTACGCACCGGCGCCGCCCGCGACGATCAACGTCGAACAGAGCATTGGACCTTTGTTCGGCGCCCTCTCGGTCACCCTCCAACTCTCCGAGCCCCCACTGCTGACCATGGCATCACCGTCGTTCGTCAACGACGTCGACCACGACGGTGTCGCGAACACGGCGGACAACTGCCCATCGGTCGCGAACGCGACGCAGGCCGACAGCGACGGCGATCGCATCGGCGACGCTTGCGACACGGCGGCGACCGTGCCCGGACCGCAAGGCCCGATCACGATCACGGTTCCCGGGAACCTCACCGTGGTGCCCAACGCGGTGCCGGCGAATCCACCCGCGGCGCCGGCCGGCATGTCGTTCCCGTTCGGGATCGTCGGCTTCACCGTCAACGGCGTTCAGCTCGGCGCCACGGTGCAGGTGACGTTGCAGCTGCCCGGGCCGGTGTCCGGTTATTGGAAGCTGGTCAACAACGCCTGGGTCCTGTTCCCGAGCACGATCTCGGGCCCGAACCAGCTGACGCTCACGTTGACCGACGGCGGCGCCGGTGACGCCGACCATGTCGCCAACGGCGTGATCGTCGATCCCGGCGCGCCGAGCGTCACGCTTGCGCCGTCGACGCGTGCGTTGCGCGTGAGCACGAGCCTGCTTCGACTCAACCCGGTGCCACTCGTGGGTTCGTCGCTCACGGGCAAGGTGGCGATCTTCGTTCCGGGCACGAATCGCGACGTCCGTTCGGTCGACTTCTCGGTTGACGGGCGCGCGTACTCGCGTGACACAAGTGCACCGTTCGATCTCCGGGGCACGACGCTGCTCGGAACGGCCCGCATGTTCTCGACGCGGCTGTTGCCCGACGGCGTACACACCGTGGTGGCGCGCATCACGCGGTCGGACGGCACGATCGAGACCCAGACGGCTTCGTTCCTGACGTCGAACCCACCGCCGACAACCCGCGACCTCATGCTCAGCACCTCAGCGGCTCGAAGCGGCGCCCAGCTCCTCGACGGCGCGGACGTGTCGGGTTCGGTCGCCGTGTTCGTGCCCGGTGAACCCGGCTTGCTCTGGGCCGAGTACTCCCTCGACGGCGGCAATCGCGTGCTACGGCTCAAGCCATACGACTACGCGGGCACCAACAGCAACGGCAGCGCGAAGCTCGTCCGGTTCCCCGCGGGCGATCACACGCTGACGGTGCGGTTGGTGTTCGCCGACGGCTACGTCGACAACCGCTCGGCGGAGTTCACGGTCTCCGGAAGCTGAAGCGTTCGTCACGACCAGAGACACGGCCGTGCGGAGGGCGGCCGAGATGGTGCGAGACTCGACGTCGTGATCGACGTTCTCTACGCCCAGGTCGACGACGGGACGCATGTCGCGTACCGAGTCCTGGACGCAGACCCGCCCACCGAGCCCGCACGCGACATCGTGATGGTGTCGGGTGGACTCTTCCCGCTCGAGGTGTTCGAGGAGGAGCCCGGTTTCGCTCGTCTGCTCGACGGGCTGCGTGCGCTCGGTCGGTTGATCATGTTCGATCGCCGCGGGATGGGTCAGTCGGACCCGATCCAGGACTGGGAGCGCGCGGTCGTCGATCAGTGGACTGACGATCTCGCGGCCGTCGTCGACGCATCGGAAGCGAACGACATCGTGCTGGTGGCCTGGGACGGCTTCGGCGTCGGTTCGCGGTACGCGGCGATGCATCCGGAGCGGGTGTCGGCGTTGGTGCTCTACGAGCCCTTTGTGGTTCCGGACGACGATTGGGAATCGTGGTCAGCCGGGCGCATGCAACGCGGCACCGCGAACCTGCGCGGCGAGGACGACATTCTCGCGGTGGTCGCGCCGAGCCGAATGGCCGATCGGGAGTTTCGCGATTGGTTCGCGCGAGCGGGCCGGCTCGGCGCGAGCCCATCGACCGCTCCCCGAATCTGGGATTCGGTCATGCGGGCGCATCCGCGAGACGCGCTGCTCGAGCAGGTCGTTGCCCCGACGCTCGTCCTTCACCGCCGCGACAACCAGTTCGCCACTGACAACGTGTTGAACGATGCTCGTGCGAGGGTCCCGCACGCGGAGGTCGTCGAGCTCGAGGGGTGCGACCACTTCCCGTTCGTGGGTGACGTCGACGCACTCGTCGCGGAGATCGCGGCGTTCGTCGTCGGCGAACGGCGGCTCCCACCGCCGCCGCGGCTTCTCTCCGCGGTGTTGTTCACCGACCTCATCGGCTCGACCGAGCGCGCGGCGGAACTCGGTGACGAGAATTGGAAGTCCGTGCTGGATCGCCACGACGCGAGGGTGCGGACAATCGTCGGGCGCTGCGGAGGCTCGGTCATCAAGACCACCGGCGACGGCGTCCTCGCCTTGCTCCCCTCGGCCGGGGTCTGCCTGCGCGCCGCCGCCGAGGTGCGCCGCGACCTCGGAGCCGTTGGGCTCGACGTGCGCATGGGCGTGCACGTCGGCGACGTCGACCGTCGCGGCGACGACGTCTCGGGCCTCGCGGTGAACATCGCGAGCAGAGCGATGTCGAAGGGTGGCGCGGGTGACATCGTGGTGACCGTGTCGGTCGTCGCCGCGGCCGCGGGTCAGGCGGTGGCGTTCGAGCCGCTCGGCACCCACGAACTCAAGGGCGTTCCCGGCAAATGGCAACTGTTCCGGGTGACGCCCGACCCCTGAGATGGTTCAAACGCGGGTCATGTGACGACGGTGTTCGCGGTGGCCAATTCGGCTGCAGCGAACATCGCCTGCGTCTCGGCATTCAGTTTCGGGCCGTGCATCGCGGTGATGCCGGAGTACCCGTAGGAGTTGACCGACACCAATGTTCCGGAACCCGAGGTGAACAACCGGAACCAAGGGCCGCCCGATGAACCGCCGGTCATGTTGCAAGCGACCCGGTACGTGGCGTTGCCCATGTTGGGATCGAAACCGAGCGGGCCCCGGCAGTAGACAAGATCCGTGCCCCGATAACGACCGGCGGCGGGGTAGCCGAACAGGTACGTGTCGGCCCCGGCGCTCACAGCCGAGTACTGGATCGGATGACTACCGACTGTCGAGTCGAGTTGCGCCGTGCCGCTCGTGCCGCCCGCCTCGACCACTGCGAACGCGTAGTCGTGCACCACCGCTTGGTTGTTGAAGCCACCGGCGGTTGCGTATCCGCCGGCGACGACGAGCGCACTCGCCGTCCAGCAACCGTGTTTGGTGGTCGCGCAGAACGAGCCCGCCGGGTCCAGCTGCCTGGGTGCGCTGTCGTAGTCGGGGACGAACATCCAGTTCGTGGCGAACGCCTGGTTCGACTCGTCGTACGCGCAGTGGGCCGCGGTCAGGATGATCGACCGTCCGATCTCGGCGTCGTCGGCGACGCTGGCGGAGCACACGTAGTAGGTGCCACCCATCGCAAAGAGCACCTTGCCAGTCGTCCCGAGCACCTCGCCCCCGGCTGTCCAGGACGCGCCGAGCGTGCTGGATGACCCGCCGCCACCGCCGCCGGCGCCACCACTGGGCTTTGCGCTCGGGCGGAACGAACGGCTGCGGGGGTCGAAGTCGAAGTCACGCGGGATGGCCTGCGCAACGCGCTCGTTCGTCCAGAAGGCGACGGCCCGATTGTGCGCTGATTCCCCCGCCCGCAGCGCGCCGGGCGAGCCCGATTCGGCCGCCCCGGCCCCGGTTGCACCGGAGACCACGGCCGCGACGGCGACAAGCGCCACTCCGAAGGTTGCAACGATTCGCCCGTGTCCCGCCCGCATGAACCAGCCCCGCATCCTCACGAAAAGCGCGCGTCTGCCCGCCGAGAGTGTGCATCCTAGCGGGTAGGCAACGCTGCCAATGCATTTTCGTCCGCTTGCGAAGATTTGCGACGGGCCGAGACCGGCAGAAGGCAGCTCGTCGTGGCCGCGAGGAACGCGTGTGCCGTCTCGAACAGTTTCGCCCGCCTGGCAAGCTCGCGGAGTGACGACCGCGAGCGAGCGCGGGTGGGCGACCTCCTACGCGCACCTGCGCCCCGAGGTGTGGGGCGCGGTTTGGCGGTAGCAACCGCGGTATCGGCGGCCTGATGCATACGTTTCTCTTTACTGACATCGCCGGCCACACAGAACTGTGGGAAGAGAACCCCGCCGCGATGTCGTCTGCTCTCGCCGACTGCGAGCGGCTCCTAGAAACCGCTGTGTCTGCAAGTGGCGGGCGGGTCGTGAAACGTGAAGGCGACGCGGTGATGGCCGTGTTCGAGGATCCGAGCGCCGCGGTGGCCGCGGCCGCCGCGGCGCAGTCTGAGCTCGCGCAGCGCCGTTGGCCGGGGGTCGGCGAGCTGCGCGTACGCATCGGACTTCATGTCGGAGCCGCGGAGCACCGCGACGGCGACTACTACGGCAGCACGGTCATCCGCGCGGCGCGTCTTTGCGCGTGCGCCCATGGCGGTCAGGTCGTTGCATCGTCCGCGGTCGCCGCGCTCGCGCCGAATGTCTCCTGGCTGGACCTCGGCGAATATCGGCTCCGGGGCCTGCGAGAACCGGAACGCATCCACCAACTCGTGCTCGGCGACGAGCGCCGGTTCCCGCCGTTGCGCGACGTCGAGCCGACGATCGACCGGCTTCCGCGACCGCGCACCTCGTTCGTCGGTCGCGCCGACGAAGTGTCGGCGGGCATCGAACTGCTCAGTTCGAACCGAATCGTAACGTTGACGGGCGCCGGTGGCAGCGGCAAGACGCGCCTTGCAGTCGAGATCGCGCGCGCGAGTCTCGATCGCTTCTCGGGCGGCGCCGTGTTTGTCGACCTCGCACCGCTCGCGGCCTTCGCAGG
>JBEVDP010000476.1:0-15780 GCA_040513235.1 Acidimicrobiia bacterium
TTGTCGAGTGCGGACCAGCCGGCTCCGAGTCCGAACGCGGCGACCATGAGCCGCGTGTACCCGAACACGAGTTGGGCCTGCACGAGCCCCTGGCCCTCCGCACCGCCGACGAGCGCGTCGAGATCGACCGAGACGTCGTCGAGATACAGCGCGGCCGTATTGCTCAAACGGATGCCGTGCTTGTCCTCGGGTTTGGCTTGCGTGAAGCCGGCGGTCCCGCGCTCGATCACGAACCAGCTCGGGCCCGACGGTGTGTTGGCCAAGATGGTGTAGGCGTCGGCGATCCCGCCGTTGCTGATCCACTGCTTACGTCCGTCGATCCGGTAGCCGACCACGCGGCCGTCCTGTTCGACGGGAGTGGCCGTGGTCTTGAGTGCGCCGAGGTCGCTGCCGGCTTCCGGCTCGGTGGCGCCGTAGGCGAGCAAGATCCCTTCTTCGGCGATCCGGGTGAGCCACCGTTGCTTTTGCTCTGCAGTCGCTCCCACGACGATCGGATCGCTGCCGAGAAACGTGGCGAGCACGCTCGTCGCCACGCCGAGGTCGATCGTCGCCATCTTCTCGCAGACTCGGTAGACGTCGAAGGTCGCGCCGCCCATCCCGCCGTACTCCTCGGGGACGAACAGCAACTGGATGCCCAGATCCTCACCGCACATCTTGCGGATGAGCTCAACCGGGCACTCGTCCTCGTGGTCGAGCCGGAGCAGCACGTCGACCGGCAGATGGCGGTCGGCGAATTCCTGGATCGCCTCGAGGGTCATATCCAGCATGTCGGCGTCGAGACCCGCGTTCGCCGTGGTCACTATCGAGTGAGCAGTCATCGCGGCACCGTTCTTGTCCCGCTTGAAAAATGGGCTCGCGTTGCATCCTACGGAGCCGATGCGTTGCGCTGACCTGCCAAAGGTCCCGACCTCCATCGCGATGGTGCCCGATGTGGGGACGTTCGGCCCTATCTGGTCGCGGCCGGGTTGCGCTTGGCTGAGCGACAGCTGTCACCACAAGAGAAACGTGGCGGAGGAAAAGCGGTCGCAAATGGTCTCCAATCGAGCCGAGTCGTTCCTCGAGGAATTGACGCGTGAGCAGTGTCTCGAGCTACTGACCGGCGAAGACGTCGGCCGGCTCGCGGTCGTCGTGGGCTCGCGTCCCGAGATCCTGCCCGTGAACTACGTGCTCGATGGCGACGGCGTCGTGATCCGCACTGCCGAGGGCACCAAGCTCCATGCAATCGCGGCAGGTGCGCCGGTGGCGTTCGAGATCGACGCCGTCGATCGGCGCCGCCGTACGGGCTGGAGTGTGGTCGTCCATGGCATCGCCCACGAAGCGCGAGAACTGGGACGCTCCGACTTCACCGCAAGGCTCGACGCCCTCGAGGTACATCCCTGGGTCGGCGGCCGAAAGCCGTTCATCGTGCGGATCGCCCCGATCTCGATCACCGGCCGCCGGATCCGTCGAGCGCGTGCTCGGTGAAGGACGCGCGACGGGCACCTCGGCGATCAACGAGGGACGTTCGGATCTGGGCGGCGTGACGACTCCTCGTCACGCTCAGGGTGTGAAGCTCTCACTCGCGCGCGACGGTCAGGACGACGAGCCTGATCGGATCGCGACGGAAGCAGGCCGTACCGGAAGCTTCGTCTTCGAAGGTCGGTGCCTCGCGTATGAGTCATACGGTGAGGGCGACCACGTCCTCGTGTTCATGCACGGCCTGCTCCTCGACAGTCACATGAACAGAAGCCTGGCTCGGGCGCTGGCTGCTCGCGGGCAACACGTCGTGTTGCTGGATCTCCTCGGCCACGGTCGGAGCGACAAGCCGGGACACGCCGCCGAATACCGGATCGATGTGTATGCCCGGCAGGTCGTCGCGCTCCTCGACCATCTCGACCTGCGACAGGCGGTAATCGGAGGCATCTCGCTCGGAGCCAATGTCTCGCTCATGACGGCCGCCCGGTGGCCCGGCCGAGTCCGGGGTCTGGTGATCGAGATACCCGTGCTCGAGCGGGCAATGCCCGCCGCGACTGCGATGTTCCTCCCGATGTTGATGGCCGTGCGCTATACGAGCCCGCTGCTTCGCGGCACGGCGCACGCCGCCAGGCAAGCACCGCAGACCGGGTTGGGTCCGCTCGACAGCGTCCTCAACGCGGTGTCGCTGCCGCCACGCGCGATCACGGCTGTGCTCCACGGCTTACTGGTCGGCCCGGTCGCGCCAACCATCGACGAACGAAGGGCCATCACTGCTCCGGCACTCGTTCTCGGGCATCGGTGGGATCTGATCCACCCGTTCAACGACGCGGCGAGGCTGTCGGAACAGCTCCCGAACAGCCGGCTGGTTCGCGCTCGCTGGCCCTTCGAGCTACGCATGCGACCCGGCCACCTGGTCGGCGAGATCGCTGCATTTCTCGACGCCCTCTGGGCCGCACCGAGCGTCGAGCCTGCGCGCGTGCGTCAGCAGCGCGAACAGTGACGCGTGACCTGGCGCGCTCAGTCGGCAAGGCGATCGGCCGCTTCGACCTCCGCTGCGAAGCCATCGAGGTCGGCCACGCTCGGTTCGTGCGTCCAGACCTGGAACGCTTGCAGTAGGTCGGCGTAACGCTCCGCCTGGTCCCCGGCAACGAGCACGCGAATCGGCACTTCGGGACGGGCCAACTCCCGGTAGCGCTGGAGGATGGCGCGATGGTCCTCGCGATCGAGGTCGAGCCTGAACGCGATGCCATGCGCCTCTTCGAACTTGTGGCAACCATCACGTCCGAGCAGCGGACAGGTCTCCTGGCCGGGGCCGTGGCACACCAGCACCGGGTGACCCATGCGCTCGAGCATGTCCCGGTCGAACTCGCCTGCTTCGCTGGCCGAGACGTCCAGCAGGATCACGCCGTCACGCCAATCGTCCATCACGGCCTCCTTCGTCGCATGCTGCGCGGGTTCGTCCGGTTCGAGGTCCCTCGCCTCCGTCCGCGACGACTCGCCGCGCCGCGCCGATCTTCTGGTGCAGCGACTCGGCCGCGTCCGAGACCGTACCGGCGAGCCGGCCGAGCGCGCTGGCCTCGGGCTCGACACCGAGGCTGTTCAGCGTCATCGCCAGCATCTCGTAGTGCCCGACGAGGAAGCAGAGTTCGATGAGCTGCCGCTCGCTCAGTTCCTCGGCCAGCGCCGTCCAGGTGGCGTCGGTGACGACCCGATGGTCGTGGAGCTCGTCGACCGCCCGGAGCAGCAACGCCTGTCGCGGTGTCCATCCGTCCGCGTCGGGACCGTCGGGTATCCGCGCGATCGTGGCCGGCGGGAGGCCGGCCCCTCCCGCGAGAGACACGTGCTGGGCCCACTCGTAGCGGCTTCGGCACGCCCACGCGGTGCGGAGGACGACGAGCTCGACGTCTGCTCGCGGCAGCTCGCTGCGTACGAGGAACGAGGACGCGAATACCAGCCACCGGCGGAACAGCCGGGGATGACGCGCCAGCGTGGTGAAGATCCGCGGCGGATCACCGCGCGTCAGAACGGCGGCCAGCGACGCAACGGGTCCCGCGACAGGATCGAGCCACCAGCGGCGCAGCGGTGGCATCCGCACGTCGAACTCCTCGCTCACGTCTCCCACTCCCTTCGGCTCGATCGGACGCAAGGCCCGGGGCCGCCGGGCCGCGCCCTGATCGTCCGCCACTATCGGGAGGCGGGCCAGGGGCAAAGGTCCCCCCGTGCCCGGTCGCGCTCGGGTCCTTGGACCCTTGTGCGACATCCGCGCCAGAGCGCATTGTCGAGGGTGAGGAGGTCCTTGCGATGTCGACCGAGTGGATGGTCATGGAGAAGGGCCGCGACGGCGATCGCGCGCCGTACGCGGCTCGATTCGCGTCGATCGCCCGCTCGCTTCCCGAGCACCGCCTCACGACCACGGAGCTGATGGCTTCGACCCGTCACCATACGAAGATCGATCTCGAGCGGCTGACTGGGATCCACGAGCGCCGGGTGTCAGAAGGGGAGGAGGACTCCTACTCGCTCGCGATCGGCGCCGCGCGCGACTGCTTGCGCAGGTCGCGGTATGACGCCGCGGATCTCGACGTGGTCGTGAGCTGCAGCATCACGAAGTACCGCGACGGGTTGGTGCACCGGTTCGAACCACCGATGAGCATGGCGGTGGCGCAAGCAATCGGCGCAACCAACGCCGTGACGTTCGATGTTGCGAACGCGTGCGCCGGCACACTCACGGGCGTCTTCATCCTCAACAACATGATCCGGCGCGGTGCCGCGCGGCGCGGTCTCGTCGTGAGCGGCGAATACATCTCCCAGCTCGGTCGCAACGCAGCGAAACACGTGCACAACATCCTGAGTCGGGAACTGGCATCGCTGACCCTCGGCGACGCGGGCGTTGCCGCCATCCTGGAACGCGCGCCCGACGGTGTGCCCGGCATCACGTTCACGGGCTTCACCACGATCTCGGACCACAGCCGTCTCTGCTTGGCCTATCCGGCCCACCACGACCCCGGCGCTCGCATGTTCACCAAGGCCCAGACGATCCACAAGGTGGCGATCGCCGACCTGCCGATCCTGCTCCAGGAGATGCTCGACGCCTCGGGCCTCGAGATGGGCGAGATCGATCACCTCATCCCCCACCAGACGTCGGCGCGCGCGATCCGCAAGGGCATGGCGACGGTGGGCGAAGCGATGGGCGCGGTACCGCGCAATCCCGCGGTCGTCACCGTTGACCGCTACGGCAACACGGCCTCGACAACGCACTTCGTCGCGCTCGTCGAGGAGATGCAGGCGGGACACATCCAGCCGGGCGACCGCGTCGCCCTGCTGGCACTCGCGTCCGGGCTCGAAGTCGGAGTGGTGCTCTTCACCGCCGACAAGGATCTGGTGGATCTCTATGGGTACGACAATTGATGCCGTCGCGATCTCGGGTACCGGGCTTCGCAGGACACACAGCGCACGCCGACTCGCCGACGCGGCGATCCGCACCTGCTTGAGCCGCGCGGACATCCCGGCCACCGATGTCAATCTCCTGATCAATGCCGGTCTGTACCGGGAGCGAAACCTCGGGGAGCCGGCGCTTGCCGCGCTCATACAGGAAGACGTCGGCGCCAACCCGGAAGATCCGCACGAGGGAGGCCACGGCACGTTCTCGTTCGATGTCGCCAACGGCGCGTGTGGTGTGCTCACCGCACTCCAGATCGCCGACGGGTTCTTGAGCGCGGGAACGATCGACCGCGCGCTCGTCGTTGCCAGCGACGCCAACCCGGGCCACCGGCTGGCACCGAAGTTCCCATTTGCCGCGGCCGGTGGGGCTGTGCTCTGCGGGCGACGCGACGCGCCGGTCGGGTTCGTGGGCTTTCGCTGGGAGACCGCTCCTGACGACGGCGATTCGTTCAACGCGGCCGTCGGCCACGAGGGCCGCAATGTGTTGCGCGTCGACGAGCATCCCGGCTTCGCGGATCGAGCGGCGGCCTGTGCGGGCAAGGCCGCGGTGGGGCTGCTCGCCGATCTCGGGCTGACGGCTGACGACGTCGATCTGGTCGTCGCGAACCCGCTGACCGACGAGTTCAGGCATGCGCTGGCGAGCCATGTGGCCGTCGCGCCGGATCGGATCGTCGAAGTCGCGGATGCGGCGCGCGTCCACACTGCCGCCCTGCTGACGGCGCTGAACGCGGCTGAGGAGCAAGGACGACTCGCCGATGCTCACCGCGTGCTCCTCGTCTCGGCCGCCGCCGGGATCGTGGCCGGGGCGACGCTCCTCGAGCGGTAAGTATCCTCTGCCGTGAACAGCGCACCGGTCATCAGAACCTCCGAGATCGGTGCCGTCATCTTCGACATGGACGGCGTGGTCACCGACACGGCGGTGGTGCACGCGGCTGCGTGGAAACGGCTGTTCGACGAGTTCCTCCGATCGCGGGCTCGGCCGCACGACGCGTTCGAACCGTTCGATGTCGAGGCCGACTATCTCCGGTATGTCGACGGCAAGCCGCGCTACGACGGGGTTCGCAGCTTTCTCGCGTCGCGAGGGATCATGCTGTCGGAGGGCGCTCCCTCCGACACTCCGAACCGCGAGACGATCTGCGGGCTCGGGAACCGCAAGGACAAGTACTTCCTCATGCGGTTGCGCGAGGAGCCGGCCCACGCGTACCCGTCGACAACGCAGGCCGTACGAGACCTCGCCGATCGCGGTGTCCGGACAGCGATCATCTCGGCGAGCCGCAACATGTCCGAGGTGTTGGCGTCGGCAGGTCTGTCGGAGCTCTTCGCGGTGCGCGTCGACGGCGTGATGGCCGAGCAGCGACACCTCCCGGGCAAGCCAGATCCTGCGGTGTTCCTCGAAGCCGCGCGCGTCCTCGGAGTCGAGCCCGCGCGCGCGGCGGTCGTGGAGGACGCTTTGGCTGGAGTCGAAGCCGGGCGACGCGGAGGTTTCGCGCTCGTGGTCGGCGTCGATCGTCACGGACAACGAGACGCGCTGCTCCGACGCGGCGCCCATGCGGTTGTTCGAGACGTGGGAGAGCTGCGCATCGAGTAGCCGACGCGTGGAGCGTGGTCGCGGCCGAGGAGAGGACGACATTGAACGAGTGGGCACTCGTCTACGACGGGTTCGAGCCCGATCGAGAAGGTCTCCGCGAGGCGTTGTGCACCCTGGGCAACGGCTACTTCGCGACGCGTGGCGCCGCGTCAGAGGCGCGTGCGGACGAGGTCCACTACCCCGGCACATATATCGCGGGTTGCTACAACCGACTACAAACCGACATCGCGGGAGAGCGCGTTGAGAACGAGGACCTCGTCAACGCGCCCAACTGGCTGCCGCTGTCGTTCAGGGTCGAAGATAGCGCCTGGTTCGACGTCGCTCGTCTCGAGCTGCTCGCCTATCGCCAAGAGCTCGACCTTCGCCACGGGGTGCTCACGCGCTCGGTTCGAACGCGAGACCGAGACGGCAGGATCACCGGTGTCACGGAGCGCCGCATCGTCGACATGGCGGAGCCGCATCTCGCTGCGCTCCACACGACGATCGTCCCCGAGAATTGGTCTGGGCGGATCGAGGTGCGATCGGCGCTCGACGGCACGGTCGCGAACCGCGGCGTCGCGCGTTACCAAGCGCTGCGTGGCGATCACCTGCAGCCATTGGAAACCGGTGCGACGGGTGAGGACGGGATCTACTTAGTCGTTCGTACGAACCAGTCGGGCATCGTCATCTGCGAAGCGGCGCGCACCCGAGTGGCGATCGGCGGGGGGCCCGCGACGAGCGAACGACGGCTGATCGAGGAACCGGGCCTCGTCGCCGACGAGCACCGGCTCGACGTGGAACGTGGAGTCCCCGTCACGATCGAAAAGGTTGTCGCGCTCTACACATCACGGGACGCCGCGATCTCGGAGGTTGGACTCGCCGCGCGCTCCGCGTTGCCGGAGGCGAGCGGCTTCGACAGGATGCTCGAGCGGCACACGCTCGCGTGGAGCCACTTGTGGCAGCGGCTCGACCTGCCACTCCCGGGACACGTCGATGCCGGACGGATCCTCAGACTCCACGTCTTTCACATCGTGCAAACCGTGTCGCCCAATTCCATCGATTTCGACGTCGGCATCCCGGCTCGTGGACTCCACGGCGAGGCCTATCGCGGGCACATCTTCTGGGACGAGTTGTTCGTCTTCCCGTTCTTGAATCTGCGACTGCCGATACTGACCCGGTCGCTGCTCGGCTATCGATTCCGGCGGCTCGATGCGGCTCGAACGGCCGCCAAGCGTGACGGACACGCCGGCGCCATCTACCCCTGGCAGAGCGGCAGCGACGGCCGGGAAGAAACCCAGACCCTGCACCTCAACCCGAAGTCCGGCCGGTGGCTCGCCGATCACTCCCACCGGCAGCGCCACATCAACCTTGCGATCGCCTACAACGCCTGGAGCTACTACCAGGTCACGGGCGACGTCGAGTTCGTACGGTTCCGCGGTGGTCCCATGATCATCGAAATTGCGCGGTTCATGGCGAGCCTCGCCACGCATCACGACGACCTGGATCGGTACGAGATCGAGGGCGTGATGGGGCCCGACGAGTACCACGACGCGTATCCGGGATCGGAGCTTCCGGGCCTCGACAACAACGCGTACACGAACGTGATGACGGTGTGGGTCCTCTGTCGCGCACTCGAACTCCTCGAGCTTCTGCCGGAACTCCAGGCGCGCGAATTGCGAGAGCAGCTCGAGGTGTCGCAAGGGGAGATCGAACGCTGGGAGCACATCAGCCGTCGCATGCGCGTCTGCTTCCATGACGATCGCATCATCAGCCAGTTCGAGTGCTACGAGCAGCTCATTGAGTTCGACTGGCTCGACTACACGGAGCGGTACGGCGACCTTCAGAGGCTCGACCGAATCCTCGAGGCCGAAGGGGATTCGACCAACCGCTACAAGCTCTCCAAGCAAGCCGACGTGCTCATGATCTTCTATCTGCTGTCGGAAGACGAGGTGCAAGAGATCTTCGACCGGCTCGACTACCGGTTCGATGTGGCCACCGATCTTCGGCGCAACGTCGAGTACTACTTCGCCCGAACGTCACACGGCTCGACGCTGTCACGAATCGTCCATTCGTGGGTGCTCGCACGGCTCGATCGGCGACACTCGTGGGAGCTCTTCTGCCAAGCCCTGAACAGCGACGTCCACGACATCCAGGGAGGCACGACGCGCGAGGGCATTCATCTCGGTTCGATGGCGGGAACACTCGACCTCGTTCAGCGTTGCTTTGCGGGGATCGCGCCTCGCAGTGAAGTGCTCTGGATCGATCCCGCGCTCCCCGACGAGCTACCGGTCCTCGATTTCCGGATCCATTACCGCGGCCATCGAATCGACATCCAGGTGACACGCACTCTGTTGCGCGTCAGCGTTGTCCCAGCACTCGCTCCACCGATCCGAGTCGGCTTCGGCGGAGAGGTCGTCGAGCTCGGCGGCGGCGCTACGAAGGAATGGTCGCTAGCACCCACCCCGTGACGAGAGGAGCGCCTCGAATGATCAAGTACGTGTACTCGATCGACTACCTGCTCGGAAAGAAACGAGAGTACGTCGACTGGGTTCGAACGATCGCCGATACCTTGCAGAAGCCGGACGAGCTGAAGAGGCTGGCTTCCTACGACAATGCGTTCTCGGCGTCCCCGCAGCGCATCGTCGAATTTTCGTTCGAGTCCCTGGAGGATGCCGCGATCTACTTCGAACGTCCTGAGATGATCCGCATCTTCCAGGGCGAGTTACCCCAGCACGGGACGAACGTCGGGATCACCGTGCTGCGACGCCTGACCGACTACACGAAGGACACGGGCGAAGACGAGACGTGACCCACCCGTAAACCTGAAGCGGCAACCTGCTCCGCCGGGACCGGGTCGAACGCGCGTTGTCGTCCCACATCCGACCCGCCAAAGGACACCGCATTGTCACGAGGGGCGCGAAGCGCGATCGAGCTTCCCGCGGCGCTGGGGAACTCGGCGTTGCGCCGGCGCTTGGCCGGCCGGGCGATCGCGTTGTTCTCCGATTACGACGGGACGCTCACTCCGATCGTCGCGCGCCCCGAGCTCGCCGTGATCGCCGACGAGACGCTCGCTGCCCTCGACCGGCTTGCCCGGATCTGCACCGTCGGCGTGATCAGTGGTCGCGATCTCGACGACCTCCGGAGCATGCTGCCTGCCGAGAACCTGTGGTTCGCAGGGAGCCACGGCATGGACCTGGCGGCACCCGACGGAACCCGTCATGCGGCGGCCCCTTCCAGCTCCCTGTCGCTCCTTGCCGAGGCGGCGGACGCGGTCGAACATGCGGTCGCGCCGGTACCTGCGGCATGGGTGGAGCGCAAGCGCTTCGCGGTTGCGGCACACTTCCGCGAGGTTGACGATGACGAGGTGCCGGTGGTGGCGGCTGCGTTTGCGCTGGTCGCGGCGCGGTTCCCCGGACTTCGCACAACAACCGGGAAACGCATTCTCGAGTTGCGGCCCGACATCGACTGGGACAAGGGCCGCGCCTTGTGGTGGTTGTTCGGGCAAGCGGGGTTGCAGCGAGGTGTCGTCGTGCCGATCTACATCGGTGACGACGTGACCGATGAGGACGCGTTTTCGGCGCTCGGCGGTGACGGGCTCGGGATCGTGGTCGACGACGGCGACCGCCCGACCGCCGCAGACTTCCGCGTCTCCGATGCGGACGAGGTCCGTAGGCTGCTCGACGAGCTCGTGACGTGGGTGGAGCCGACCGAGCGTTAAAAGCGCCCGGCGAGGGGTCGAGGTGAGCATGGTTCAGGACCCAACGGCGTTCGATCAACGGGAAACGGTTCAGCTGCGCGACGGTGCCGCCGTCGATGTCGTGACCATGCGACCGGCGGACGCCGCGCGACTTGTACGGTTCCACCACACGCTCTCGCCCGACACGACGTACCTCCGATTCTTCTCGTTTCACCCGGAGCTCAGCGCGGACGAGCTCTACCGGTTCACACACGTGGATCACCTCGATCGGGAGGCGATCGTTGTCGTCAAGGATGCAGAGATCATCGCCGTCGCGCGGTTCGACCGTGTCGCTGGGGAAACGGACGCGGAAGTCGCCTTTGTCGTCGCCGACAGCTGGCAGGGTCGCGGGCTGGGCACGCTCCTCTTCGATCGGCTCGCGCGCCGTGCTTGCCGTGTTGGCATTGACCGTTTCACGGCACAAACATTCCGTGACAACGCTCGCATGCGGGCCGTCTTCCGCAATACCGGTCTGCCCATGACGCAGCGAGGGGAGGCCGAGATCCTGCACGTGACGATCGATCTGACATCCATTTCCGGTGACGAATCTGCGTAGCGCAGTCGTGGGGGTCACAGTGTGTGAGGGACCTCCGCCTCTGGTGCGTATTCGGACCAGAGTTCCACACTGAACACAGTTGCGGACACGAGGGGCACATGGACCGGCTCAGCACGCTCGACGCGGAGTTCCTCCACTTGGAGGACGGAGTCGCGCACATGCACGTTGCGGGAGTGTCCGTGTTCGAAGGTCCGGCGCCACTGCCCGACGGCGTGGAGCGGCTGCTCGCGGCGAAGCTCCACCTCATCCCTCGGTATCGCCAGCGGGTTCGGTCGGTACCGTTCGATCTTGGTCGGCCCATCTGGGTCGACGATCCCCACTTCAACCTCGCCTATCACGTGCGTCGCACCGCGCTGCCCGCGCCGGGTGGCGATGGAGAGCTGTGCCGGCTCATGGCGCGACTCATGTCGCAACCACTCGACCGCGACCGCCCGCTGTGGGAGAACTGGATCGTCGAGGGACTCGCCGAGGGTCGCTGGGCCGTCATCTCCAAAGTCCATCACTGCATGGTGGACGGCATCTCCGGCGTCGACCTCCTCACGGTCTTGCTCGATGTCGAGCGCGACGTCGAACTCCCCGAGCCCGAACCGTGGACGCCGGCACCGGAGCCATCGGCGGTTGCGAAGGTAGAGGACGCGTGGATCGGTCTGGCGGGAGATGTTGCCGCGGTCGCGAAGCGCGCGCCGGCGGCGTTACGGGACTTGGCCGGGACGGTTCGCGCGGCGCGCAGCACCGGTGAAGGGCTCGTCACGTTCGGACGCCATTTGCGCGGCACTGCGCCGTTGAGTATCGAAGGTCGCATCGGACCGCATCGAGTTTGGGCCCATGGGTCCGTCTCCATCGACGCCGTGCGCGTCATCCGCGGGGCCTTCGGAGGCACCCTGAACGACACTGTGCTTGCGGCGGTCGCGGGCGGCTATCGCGAGCTGTTGTCGGGCCGCGGGGAGGATCCTGACTCCGCGATCGTGCGTTCGCTCGTACCCGTATCGGTGCGCGCCGCCGACGCGCATCAGGTGCTCGACAACCGCGTCTCTGCACTCCTGCTCGAGCTTCCCGTCCACATTCTCGACCCACTCGCGCGCCTTCGATCGGTACAGGAGCAGATGCGGGAGCTCAAGGAGTCCCACATGGCCGACGCGGGCCGAATGGTCACCGAGATGGGAGATCTCGCGCCGCCGATGCTCGTGGGCACCGTGACTCGTCTCGCGACGGGCGTGCTCCACCGCTTGCCGCAGCGTTCGGTCAACACCGTCACGACCAACGTGCCCGGCCCGCAGTTCCCGCTGTTCTGCTTGGGCCGCCAGATGTTGGACTACTACCCGTACGTGCCCATCATGCACGGAGTGCGGACCGGTACCGCCATCCTCTCGTATAACGGGCAGCTCTCCTTTGGGGTGACCGGCGACTTCGACACCGCGACGGACGTGGACGTACTCGCCCGCGCGATCACCGACGGAATCGCCGAGCTGCATGATCTCGCCCTGCGCGAAGGCACGCAACCGCACGCGACTGCGCACATGCCCGCTCGAGGTATCTGATGCGCGCGAGCCGGCTCACGTCGTTCGCCGATCTCGGAACGGCGGCGCGAGTCGTCGCTCGTGCGGGCTTGTTCGAACCGGTCGCGCCGCCGCGCTTGGTGCACGTCGCACGCGCCCTGCGCCACTGGGGCTTCACGCTCGCCGGCGGCTTTGCGGCGTCTGCGGCACGCCACCCCGATCGCCTCGCGGTCGTCGATGAACGCGGGAGCGTCACGTTCGACGCGCTGCACCGGCGGAGCAACGCCCTCGCGCATGGACTCCGAAGCGAAGGGTTCGGCACGGACACGACGATCGGTGTGATGTGCCGGAACCATGCCGGCTTCGTAGAAGTAACACTCGCGCTCGCCAAGATCGGCGCGACCGGTCTGCAGTGCAACAGCGGCTTCGCCGGCGCCCAACTGCGTGAGGTCGTCGCGCGCGAGAAGCCCGCAGCGCTCATCTTCGACGAGGAGTTCACTTCTGTCGTTCGAGACGGCGCGCCGGAACTGCCCGGATTCGTCGCATGGCACGACGGTCCGACCTCGGAACCGACGATCACCTCACTCATCCGCAACGGAAGCGAGGCCGACCCGCCGCGACCATCGCAGCCAGGTCGCACGATCATCCTCACCTCGGGTACGACGGGGACGCCCCGCGGCGCCGCACGCGCGCAGAAGGGCAGCATCGGTCCGATGGTCGCACTCGGTTCTGTGATGCCCCTACGCGCGGGTGAAACGACCGTCATCGCCGCGCCGCTCTTCCACTCGTGGGGCTTCGCGCATCTCGTTCTCGCGCTCGTGCTGGGTTCGACGGTCGTGCTGAGACGCAGCTTCGACCCCGTCCGCACGCTGGCGGATGTGGGAAAACACCGAGCGACCGTGCTCGTCGCGGTTCCGGTGATGTTGCAGCGCATGCTCGACGTGCCGGCCTCGATCCGCCGCGGGTTCGACGTGTCATCGCTTCGGGCCGTGGTCGTGAGCGGCTCGTCGCTACCCGGCGGCCTCGCGACGCAGTTCATGAACGCGTTCGGCGACGTGCTGTACAACCTCTACGGATCGACCGAGGTCGCACACGCCACACTCGCAACGCCGGAGGACCTGCGCGTCGACCCGCACACGGCAGGCCGGCCGCTGCCGCATACCGACGTCGTGATCCTCGACGCGGACGACCACCCGGTCCCTGCCGGCGATCGTGGTCGCATCTTCGTCGGCAACGACTTCCTCTTCGGGGGCTACACGGGTGGGGGAACCAAGGCGACTGTCGGACGGCTCATGAGCACGGGGGACGTCGGGCACTTCGACGCGGACGGACGCCTTTCCGTGGACGGCCGTGAAGACGACATGATCGTTTCCGGTGGGGAGAACGTGTACCCCGAGGAGGTCGAGCACCTCCTCGCCGACCACGAAGCGATCGCGGAGGTCGCGGTCGTGGGGATCGACGATCCGCAGTTCGGGCAGCGGCTCAAAGCGTTCGTCGTGTGCCAACCGGGTGCCACGCTGACCGCGGCCGAGGTTCGCGCGCACGTGCGGACCCATCTTGCGCGCCACAAAGTTCCTCGCGACGTAGAATTCACCGACATGCTTCCTCGCAACACGACGGGCAAGGTGCTCCGGAGCCAACTCGCGACTCCGGAACGGGTGTCCGTCGCCGAGAAGTCAAAACAGGTGGGGTGAGCGCGCTCCCTCCTTCCGCCGCGGGTGGCACCCCTCAACCTGGTGACAACGCGGTAGCACCTCGGCGAGCGATCGAGTGAGCAACAGAGCCCTCCTTCGGGTGCTCCATGGCACATCCATGGCAAGGTCTGTGGTGCACCGTCGAACTCACTCGCCCGATCTCAGGAGGTAGCGATGACTGCCGGGATGCCTGCGGAGCGTGCGCCGGGCCGTCGGCGCTGGGTGCCTGCAGCGATCGTCGCGGTTGTGGTTGTGGCAGTGGCCTTCGCCGGATCGCGGCTGATCGGGCTGAACCTGCTGTATACGATCGCGCTCCTCCTGGTTCTGGGCGGCGGCACATTCCTGCTGCACCGGTGGCGCGCTCGGCGGCGTGACGGCCCGGCGTCCGACGGCGTTGGCACTGTGTTCGCCGAGACAGGCGTCATCGCGGGTGTGCTACTCCTCCTCCTGCAGGTCGTTCCGTTCGGCCAGGTGCCGTCGAATCCGCCCGTGACCGGTGAACCGAAGTGGGACAGTCCGCGGACGCGCGCCCTCGTCAAGGCTGCGTGTTTCGACTGTCACAGCAATGAGACCGAAGAGCCGTGGTATTCGAACGTTGCGCCGATCTCCTGGGCGATTTCCGACCATGTGGAGTCGGGTCGGAGCAAGGTGAACTACTCCGAGTTCGACAAACCGCAAAAGGATGCTGACAAGTCCGCCGACGTCGTCGAGGACGGTGGAATGCCGCCGGACTACTACACCCGCTTCGGTCTTCACCCCGACGCGCACCTCAGCGACGCCGAGGTCGCCGAGCTTGTCGCAGGCCTAGAGGCGACACCCGGGCTGTCCGACGACTAGCGCCCGCAACCGCGCCCCGCAATTTCGGCGACGACGTGCACGTTGCCGTCAATCACTCGAGACACCCGCCGGCACCCTCAACGCTACGAAAGTCACCGCAGCGCGTGACAGGAACTATCCATCAGGGCAATCTGCGTGGGTGAGTGTCGCTGATCACGAACGATGTTCCGCGTGCGGGTTCGACGGGTCTGTCTACGACGACGCGTCACTCGTCGATTCCATTACCGCGTTGGGATCGCGCTGGCGCGCATTGCTCATCGAGGCGGACTCAGAACTGCGAGTTCGGCCTGAGCCTGAGACGTGGTCGGCAATTGAATACGCCGCGCACAGCCGCGACATCACTGCACTGCACGTGTTCGGCGTCGAGCAGGCACTCACAGAGGACGAACCCTCGTACCCTGCGATCGAAGCAGACACGCTGATCGAAACCAGTGCCGCGACATACCACGACGAAGATCCCGACGCCGTCGTCGCTCAACTGGACCGCGAGGCTCGTCACCTCGGGTCCACCGCGGCTGACGCGGGCGCGGCCAACTGGAGTCGGGGGATCACGATCGGCGACGAACGGAGCACGGTTCGGAGGCTGCTCGAACACGCGCTCCACGATTCGGTGCACCATCTCGAAGACGTCAAACGGGGCTTGACGTCCCTTCGGTCATAGCAAGTCACCCGCGCACAGATCTGCCTGATTGAGTAGGCGGTGGCGTTGCGGCGTTGTTCGTAGCCTGCGCTCGAGTGAAACACCAAGTGCTATGCGTGGACCACGACGACGCGGGCCCCGGTTCTGCCGGCGTATTGCACAGCCCACTCGAACGCGCGCCGGCTCTCGTTCCCGCTCACGGGATAATGGTGAGCCGCCCGATCGCCGCGAGTTAGGGTCTTACGGCCCGAGGCACGCGTCGGCCGACGCCTCTACGCTCGACCGCATGAGTTCAGACGCGCGCCTTCCTCCTACGGCCTCGCTACAGCACGCCGAGATTGATGTCCGTCCCCTCGCGCCG
>JBEVDP010000477.1:0-3341 GCA_040513235.1 Acidimicrobiia bacterium
ACCGCGCTCGCGCGTCACCATGCCGCGTTCTGGAACGATCGCCGCTTCTCGACTGACGAGCTCGCGTGGCTGTCGTTCGGTTCCGACGCGCCGACCCCCGAAGGCATTCAGCAGGGATTCGCGAACTACTGGCAACCGTTCGTGGAGTTCCGCGGCGAACGGTTGCAACCTGAGATCCGCGCCCTCGGCGAGTGGCTGCCCGGCGCCGCGCGCGAGCTGCTCATGGTGCCGGCGGGTCATCCGATCACACTGACGCACGGCGACTACCGCCTCGACAACTTGTTCTTCGACGTCGCGGGCGCGGTTACTGCAATCGACTGGCAGATCGCCACGAAGGGCGTCGGCGGTTACGACTTCGCCTACTTCGTGAGTCAGAGCCTCGCGATCGAGACCCGTCGCGCCCGTATAGACGCACTGGCGGCGACCTACTTGGCTTCGCTGCGCGGCGACGGCTGCGAGTATCCCGAGGACCAGTTCTGGCTCGACGTCCGCCGCACGCTGCTGTTCTGTCTTGCCTACCCAGTGCACACGATGGCGCTCGACCTGACGGACGCGCGCTCGGCCGCACTCGTTCATGAAATGGCCGATCGCGCATCGAGCGCGATCCTCGAACTCGACGCGTTGGACCTCGCGCCACTCTGACCCGTGGGCGCCGTGAGAGTCGTAACGTGGGGCCATGCGCTTCGGCATCAAGACCGCTCCACAGCACACGATGTGGTCCGACATGCTCGACGTCTGGCGGGCAGCCGACGACATCGATGTGTTCGAGTCCGCGTGGAACTTCGACCACTTCTATCCGATCTTCTCCGATGCCGACGGGCCGTGCTTGGAAGCGTGGACGATGCTCGCCGCCATGGCGCAGGCAACCACGCGCATCCGCGTCGGCTGCCAGGTCACGGGCATGGTGTACCGGCATCCCGCCGTGCTCGCGAACATGGCGGCAACTGTCGACATCGTCTCGAACGGGCGTCTCGACGTCGGCCTCGGCGCGGCGTGGAACCAGCAGGAGTGCGATGCCTACGGCATAACGCTGCCACCACTGAAGGAACGCTTCGATCGTTTCGACGAGGGCGTCGAGGCGATCACGCTGCTGCTCTCACAAGAGCACTCCGACTTCGATGGTCGGTACGTCAAGCTCACGAACGCGCGCTGCGAACCAAAGCCCGTGCAACAACCGCACCCACCGATCGTGATCGGCGGCAACGGACCCACGCGGACGCTGCGTACGGTTGCACGGTTCGCCCAGCAATGGAACTCGACCGCCGGTCTCGAGTTCTGGCCCGGCATCAACGAGACACTCGAGAAGCGTTGCAGGGAGATCGGCCGCGACCCGTCGACGATCGAACGCTCCGTGAACCTCCGCTACGACGACGCGCAAGGACCCGGTGCGCTCGCCGAGGCCGCGGCCGCCTTCGCCGACGCAGGCGCCGACATCGTGGTCGTCGGACTGCCGGTGCCGCACACAGCGGCCGTGCTCGACCCGATTGCGAACGCCTTACGCCCCCTCGCGGGCTGAGCCATACCCGCCTACTGACTGCGTCTGCCGATTCCGGCGCCCCTCGTGCGCCTCGGAGTCGCAATGCGATGTTGCGTTCGCCGTTATCCGTTGGCCACTCGCCGGCCAACCTCGCAGGGAAAGAACTCCACCGCCCCCAACTTGGGGAGCGCGGTTGGGAGGAGCCATGTTTCGCAAGACCAAACGATTCGTCGCGGCGGCGGCCGGGGCCGCGCTCGTGGTCTCCGTGGCGACCGCGGCTCTCGCCGGGGTCGACTGGGGACAGAAGCAACAGAACGACCTGAATGCCAAGGGCATGCAGCAGTTCGGCGTCAACAAGACGCTGGCCGCATCTTCGACCGATGCCGTTACCGCGGCCGTGGCTGATGCCGACCCGACGAAGCTGATCACGCTGGCGAATGGGCTCACAGCGAGTGTCGTCACAGAGTCGTCGGGCTCGAACACCGACATGATGGCGCTGTGGCCGAACGACACGAGCCCGACGCACATCGTCAACTGCAACGAGCAGGGCACGAGCGCGCCCGGCGTTCAGCGGATCGATCTCGAAGACGGCACCGTCGAGACGATCGTCACTGGTACGACGGCATGCGACCCGATCCGCCGCACCGCGTGGGGCACGATCGTGTTCGGTGAAGAGGCCGGCAATACCGGCCAGCTCTACGAGCTCATCGACCCGCTCCACACCACCGGCGTCACCTTGAACCGTCTGACGGGCGTGTTCAGCGGCGGCACCAACCCGCAGAACCTGGTGCGTCGCGACGCAGTCGGTCGTCTGTCGTTCGAGGGTCTCGGCATCCTGGCCAGCGGAGTTCTGTACTACGGCGACGAGCTCCGTCCGAACAACGGCAACCCGGGTGGTTCGTACTACAAGTTCATCCCGACGGCTCCGTACGCCGGCGGTGCGCCGATCGCGGCGCTCTCCGAATCGCCGTTCGCGTCGGGCTCCATCAAGGTGCTGAAGCTCGGCAAGCGCGCCGGCAACACCGACTTCGGCCACGGGAACAGCGCCGGCCTCGGCACGTGGGTCCCGGTGTGCGCCGACGGCACGGCGACACCGTGCGCGAACGTCGACCTCGGAGCATTCAGCCTGAGCAACAAGATCACCGGGTTCTACCGCCCCGAGGACCTCGAAATCGACCCGGCTGCACTCACCGCCGGCAATGTCCGGATGTGCGCGAACAACACCGGCAACGAGGGCGACGACCGCTATTTCGGTGAGACGGTCTGCATCACCGACGGAACGTCCGCGACCGCGCTTGCGAACACCGCCACTCCCGAACTGCAGAACTTCGTGCTCGGGAACCCGCAGTTCGCGATGATGGACAACCTCGCGTTCCAGCCGGGTCGGAACAACCTCGTGATCAACGAGGACGGCGACCAACTGACAGGCAACAACGACGTCTGGGATTGTCTGCCCGACGGCACGGACGATGACCTGCTGAGCGACGGTTGTGTGCGGATCGCATCGTTGAACGACCCGACCGCGGAAACGACCGGCGGAATCTTCGACGGCGACGGTGACACGTACTACGTCAGCATCCAGCACAACATCACCGGGCACGGCGTCGTGCTCGCGATTACCGGCTGGAAGTAACTACTGCGTCCGCCAACCAGGGACCTCGTTTCGGGGTCCCTGGTGCGCGCCGTGGCGCATTGGTACTCCGGTTCGGCATGATCGAAGCGTGGGCGCGAATTCAGTCGCATACTTCATCCCGAGCGCAGACGGGTTGGTACCGGTGCCGGAGGCTCGGAGTCCGTGGGCTGCCGACATGCTGCACGGGCGACTGCTGGCCGGTTTGGCGGCACGGGCCGTGGAAGGCGCCGG
>JBEVDP010000478.1:0-3686 GCA_040513235.1 Acidimicrobiia bacterium
TATGTACGACCTTGTCGACGTCGGCGTCACGCGCGGCGACGAGCAAGTTGGCCGTCCCGGTGACGTTGACGGAATCGAACAGGTCGGGATCCTTGGCGAGCGGGACCTGGGCAACGTTGTGCAGCACGACATCTACATCGGTACACGCGTCGCGGACGACCGCTCGATCACGGATGTCGCCGGCCACGTACTCGTCTGCAAGGTCGGCTTCGGGCGGATTGAGATCGAGCAGGCGCACTGTGTCGCCGGCGGCCCGCGCCTGGCGAGCCAACACCGATCCGAAGTAGCCGCTCCCGCCCGTGATGAGAATCCGGCGACCCATCAGATCGGGAGACCTCGATCGAGACACCACCGGATCGAGGCCCGCATGCCCTCGAGCAGTGCAACCTTGGGTTCGTAACCCAACTCGACGCGTGCGCGGCTGATGTCGCACGCGATCGTGTGCCGCAACTCGCCGAGAACGTGTACGGCCTGCACGTAGCGCCCGCCGGCCTGGACCGCGCGGTCGGCGCGCTCCGCGGCGGCTGCAATCGCGGCGGGTACGCGAAGCGATGCGCGCGGGGTGACGGACAGCCCTTCGGCGACGAGCGCCTCGGCGACGGTCTGCAGGATGTCGGCCAGGGCGTACGGCTCGGCGTCGGCAATCCAATACGCGCGGCCGACGGCGGCATCCACCGACTCCGCGAGCAGTAAGCCGTCAACCAGGTTCTCCGTGTACACCATCGACCGGCGTTGTGCGCCCGAGCCGACGAGCGGGAACCGCCCCTTGCGAATCGCACTGAAGAACTGCGACTGCCGAGCGGGCTGGAACGGCCCGTAGAACCACGGCGGTCGGATGATCACCGTCGCGAGATCGCCGCGCGCGGCCGCACGCTGTACGACCTCTTCGGCCTCGAGCTTCGAGCGCCCGTATGCGAGGTAGGGCTCGAACGGGGAATCCTCGGTAAACGCGTCGTCGGGCGTCGCGTTCGTCCCGAACGGCGAGTTCGAGGACACGTGCACGAAGCGACGCACGCCGGTGCGACGGGCCCGATCGACCGCGAGTTGGGTCCCGCCCACGTTCACATCGAACAACTCCCGTACGCTCCGCTCCGGATGGATCACCGCCGCGGTGTGGAACACGGTCGAGTCGTCGACGCCGTCGAAGAGCCGATCGAGCGCATCGGGGTTCCGCACGTCGCCGACGACGACTTCGATGCGGGGATCGACGACTTCGAGCAGCACCGCGTCTCGTTCGTCGCGTACGAGGCACCGGATGCGCTTCCGATCGGGATCGCGTGCGAGCGCGCGGACGAGGTTCTGACCCAGCCAGCCCGCACCCCCGCTGACTACCGCACTCGTTCTCTGGCTCACAGCTTGCGGACGTTACCGTTGCGCCCGTGACTGCGCCGGGATCGACGACCGAAACAGACGCCGCGCCCGGCACGCGCGCTCGCCGCCGGCTCACGAATGGCCAACGTGAAGCGATCGCGCTCGCCGTCGTCAGCTTGGCGTTCCTCGTCCCGCTGCGCGGACTTTTGCGGGCGCCGGGCCCGCCGATGGAGGAAGGCTTCATGCTGGTCTTCCCCGAGCGGGTGTTGGCCGGCGACGTCCCGAACCGCGACTTCCTGCACCTCTACGGTCCCGGGAGCTTGTGGACGCTCGCCGGCCTGTTCAAGGTCTTCGGGGTGTCGCTGCTCACCGAGCGGCTGTTCGGGCTCGGACAGCAGATGCTCGTCGTGTTCGGGGTATACGCACTCGCGCGTCCCTGGGGCCGCATCCTCGCGGTCGCCTGCGCGCTCACGTCGGCGCTGATCCTCGTCCCAACCGGTCTCACCGCCCTCGCGTGGATCGGGGCGCTCGGCCTCGGACTGTTCGCACTCGTCGCGGGACTGCGCGCGCACCGGGCCGGCACCACTCCCGCCGGCGCGCGCTGGGCGCTCCTCGCCGGGATGCTCGTCGGGCTCGCGCTCTTGTTCCGTCCCGACCTCATTCTCGCGCTCGGCATCGCCGCGATCCCCGTCCTCCGCGGCCTCGATCGGCGGCGCGTCGAAAGGATGCTGATCGGCGCCGCGCTCGGAATCGCGCCGATGCTGATCCACGTGCTCACCGCAGGTCCTGGCACCGTCGTCGACGGGATGATCCTCGAGCCGATCTTCGACCTGCGCGGTGGGCGCGGCCTGCCCATCCCGCCCGGTTGGTCGCGTCTCGACGGCTTTCTGCAGCGGGCCGGAGCGCTCGAGATGCTTCCCTGGCCGATTCCACGCGCATCGGTCGCGCAGCAACTGTTCCTCTGGTTCCTCGCGTTGCTCGCAGTCGTGGTGTTCCTGCTCGTCGTCGCACGGCAGATGCGGCGGCGCGATCCCGCTTCGTTCCACGCGCGGTCCTTGATGGTCATTGCGTGCTTCAGTGCGGGTCTGCTTCCCCAGGCTTTGCAGCGCGTCGACTCGCAGCACCTCGCCTGGGTCGGATGCGTCCCATTCGCATTCGTCCCGATCGCGACCTTCGAGGTGCTCCGCCGGCAGGCACCCGCGGTTCCCACGCGGCGGCTGGCGATTGCCTCCGGAGCAGGTGTGCTCGTCGCGATCGCGCTCGTGATCCCCGCGTTCACCGCGCAGCGTTACACGGATCTCTCGTTGGAGTCGATCAGCGTGCACCGCAACTCGCACCTCATCGAGCGCAACGGACGCACCTTCTACTACGGCAAGCCCGATCGCGCCGCGGCGGCCAACGCTGTCATCGCGGAGGCGGCGCGTCTCACCGAACCCGGCGACCGTTTGTTCGTCGGACCGAAGAACCTCCGCAAGACGCCGTACAGCGACGCGTACCTCTACTACATGCTCCCCGAACTCGACCCCGCGACGCATTACATCGAGATGGACCCGGGTGTCGCGAACGCCGAAGGCTCGGGACTCGCCGATGATCTGGCGTCGGCAGACATCGCGATCCTGTCGTCGATCTGGGACGACTGGGACGAGCCCAACGACTCTCGCGACATCGGCTCGGCCGAAGCCGAAGGCGTGCTCGAGGAGCAGTTCTGTCTCGCCGGCAATTACCTCGATCGCTACGAGCTGTACCGAAAGTGCGTGTAAGCACGTAGTAGCGACTAGTTTCCGGACCTTCATGCGAGTGATCATCGTCACGCCGACGTACCTCGAAGCCGACAACATCGTCGAGTTCTTGACGCGCGCGCGAGCAGCAGCGCCCGACGCCGACATCCTCGTCGTCGACGACAACAGCCCCGATGGCACCGCCGACCTCGCCGAGCAAGCCGCGGTGGATCTGGGACAGATCGAGGTGCTGCGGCGCCCGAGGAAGATCGGTCTCGGTGATGCGTATCGGGCCGGGTTCACCGTGGGCCTCGAGCGCGGCTACGACATCGTCGTGCAGATCGATGCCGACCTGTCCCACGATCCCGCCGCGCTGCCGAACCTGATCCAAGCAGTCGTCGATGGCGCCGACGTCGCGATCGGCTCGCGCTACGTGCGCGGTGGCGCGATCCCACACTGGCCTTGGCACCGGCGCGCGCTGTCGAAGTGGGGAAACCGCTACACGGCATTGCTCCTCGGGATGCCGATCAGCGACGCGACCTCCGGGTACCGCGTCTACCGCGCCGAGATGATCAAGAGCGTCGGCTACGACACGACTCGGGCCAAGGGCTACGGATTCCAGATCGAGCTCGCGTACCGCGTGAATCAGAACGGCGG
>JBEVDP010000479.1:0-3148 GCA_040513235.1 Acidimicrobiia bacterium
GTTCGGCGCCGACAGCGCGATCACCGCCGACCGACTGTGGATCATCGCGATCGCAATCGCGGTGACAGTCGCGTGCTCCGCGACCTTCCGCTGGACACGATTCGGCGCAGCTACAGAAGCGGTCGCCGAGAACCCGCTCGCAGCCAGCGCACTGGGCCTATCGCCCGACCGGATCGCGGCCGTCAACTGGGCGCTCGGATCCGCGCTGGCCGCCTTCGCCGGCGTCCTCATCGCACCGATCCTGTTCCTCAGCATTGATGCGCTCGGCTACACGGTGTTGCGCGGCCTCGCCGCCGCGCTCGTAGGGCGCTTTCGATCGTTCTGGCTGACCTTGGCCGGAGCGTTCGGCATTGGCGTCGTGGAGTCGTTGCTCGGCACCTACATCGACCATCGCGGCATCTTCAAGCCCGTCACCGATCGTGACGGTCTGCTCTTCGGCGAGTTCACCGCGTCGTCGGTGTCGCGGTCGGTGGCATTTCTGATCATCGTTGTCGTGCTCGCAATCGGGGGAACTGCGCTGCCGTTGCGCCACGAGATCCTCGACCGACTTCCAGCTCTCGGTTCGGGTTCGATCCGTTGGCCGATGGTCGCGCTCGCAACCGGCGTCACCGCGGCGGTCGCCCTGACGGTTCCCGACGACTGGGCGACCGCGCTCGTCATCAGCCTTTCCTTCGCGATCATCTGCCTTTCAATCGTGCTGGTGACGGGTTATGTAGGGCAGGTCTCGCTCGCGCAGTTCGCGCTCGCGGGGTTCGGCGCGTGGATCAGCGGGCGGCTCGCAGCCGACCATGGCTTGCCGTTTCTCGTCGTCACGCTCGTGGCGGTAGCTGCAGCGATTCCGGTCGGCGCGCTCCTTGCGCTCCCCGCCCTGCGAACACGCGGCGTCAGCTTGGCCGTCCTGACGCTTGGCGTCTCGGTGATGGCCTACGAACTCGTGTTCAGCAATGGTGCGCTGGTCGGCGGATTCCTCGGCACCCGCGTGGAGCCACCGACCGTTTTCGGATGGTCCGTCGACGCGCAGACGCATCCTGGCCGCTACGCCATCGTGGTCCTCGTCGCGCTCACGGGAGCCTCGCTCGTCGTCGCCAACATTCGTCGCGGTCGAATCGGGCGGCGCCTCATCGCGGTGCGCGGCAATGAACGCGCCGCAGCAGCGCTCGGCATCAATGTCGCGAGTGCCAAGCTGTACGCGTTCGCGGTCGGCGCGGCCATCGCCGCGCTTGGCGGCACGATGCTCGCCTTTCGTCAACCCACAATCAACTACGCAACGTTCGCACCGTTTCTGTCGATCGCAATCGTCGTCTACGCCGTAATCGGCGGCGTCGGCTTCATCACAGGCGCGTTCTTCGCAGCACCCTTCGCTGCCGGCGGACTCGGCGCCAAGACGTTCGATGCGATCGGTTTCAGCAGCAACACACTCAACCTCTTCGCCGGAGCGCTACTGCTCGTAACGTTGATGGCGAACCCGAATGGCATTGCGTACGCGAACGATCGCGCGGTACGTCGATTCCGGCACCGAGTTCGTCCTAAAGCTCGTTCCCGCCCCGCCATCCCCGTTGCGAACGACGATGTCGAGTCGCGGCCGCCCGCCCGGCTCGCCATAGATCACCTGACGGTTCGGTTCGGCGGCGTCGTCGCCGTCGATAATGCGTCGCTCGTCGTGGAGCCGGGAGAAGTGGTCGGACTCATCGGTCCGAACGGTGCGGGCAAAACGACGATCATCGATGCCGTCACGGGTTTCGTCAAAGCCGACGCCCGGTCGCTGATACACCTCAACGAGAGCGATGTGCGCGGGGCTTCGCCATCACAACGGGCTCGAGCAGGTCTCGGCCGATCGTTTCAGTCAGTCGAGCTCTTCGACGATCTCACTGTCGCCGAGAATCTCCTCGCCGCGAGCGACGATCGATCACGCGCCATCTACGCGACCGAACTCGTGCGCCCGGCACGACCCGCGCTTCCGCGCGATGTGTGGGAAATCGTCCAGGCGTTCGGTCTCGAGTCGGACTTGCATGCACAGCCCGATGAACTCCCGTTCGGCCGACGGCGCCTCGTTGCGGTCGCGCGGACACTTGCGTCTCGTCCCGCAGTGCTCTTGCTCGACGAGCCCGCTGCGGGACTCAGCGACGCGGAGTCACGTGAGCTCGGCGAAGTCATCTCCCGCCTCGCCCACGACCGCGGCCTCGCAGTGCTGCTCGTCGAACACGACATCTCGTTCGTCGGCGCGTTCTGCGACCGCATCATCGTCCTCGACTTCGGCCAGGTCATCGCGACCGGCCCGCCGAACGAGGTGCTGCGCGACGAACTCGTCATTGCTGCGTACCTCGGTGACGCCGGGCCTCCAAGCGATCACGTCGAGGTTGGCCTGGTGCCGAAGGGAACGACGTGACCGACCTGCTCGAAGCCCGCAACCTTTGCGTCGGTTACGGCGACCTGCCGGTGGTCGCCGACGTCGACGTCAGTGTCCGGGCCGGAGAAGTCGTCGCGCTGCTCGGCGCCAACGGCGCGGGAAAGACCACCACGATCCGTGCGCTTGCGGGCGTGCTGCCGGCGAAGGGCATGGTCCGTCTCGACGGCGCGCCGTTGACCGGTCCGCTCCATCGGCGCGCCCGCCGCGGTGTGGCGCTGATACCCGAGGGTCGATCTGTCTTCATGGGCCTGAGCACAGAGAAGAACCTGCAGCTGGGATCGGGCTCGGTCGAAGCCGCGCTCACGTTGTTCGAGGAGCTGCGTCCGCTGCTCAATCGCAAAGCCGGCATGCTTTCGGGAGGCGAACAACAGATCCTGACCCTGGCGCGAGCGCTCGCGTCACGCCCGAGGCTCCTTCTCGCCGACGAACTCTCTCTCGGGCTCGCACCGAAAGTTGTGCAACGGTTGCTCGACGCGATCCGTGCTGCCGCCGACGAGGGCGCCGGCGTGCTCGTCGTCGAGCAGCACGCCCGCAAGGTGCTCGCAATCGCCGATCGCGGGTACGTGATGGTGCGCGGGCGCTGCGAACTCTCGGGCACCGGCCCCGAACTCCTTGCGCGCATCGACGAAGTGGAACGCGCCTATCTCGGCGGGGTGCCGAACGCCGGCGATCCTCCATCGACGACCGAGTAAGGCGGCTCGAGCATCAAAGCCGACGGCCCCTCCGAGGAGGGGCCGTTAC
>JBEVDP010000480.1:0-3706 GCA_040513235.1 Acidimicrobiia bacterium
GCGGGCTACTTGCGGCCCTGCTCGGTCCCCGTCCACCGGTTTTACGGGATTGGCCTAGGGGGGTGGGGGGGGCCGGGTACCCGCCCCGGCCCCACCGCCCGCGCTCTCGGCGCGGGGAATCGTCAAGCAATTCCCCGGTGTGATCGCCAACGACAGCGTCGACGTCGACGTGCGGCGGGGCGAAGTGCACACGCTGCTCGGCGAAAACGGTGCGGGGAAGAGCACGCTGGCCGCGGTCATGTCCGGCCTGTACCGGCCTGAGGCGGGTGAGCTGTTCGTCGACGGCGAGCGCGTCGTCCTGCACAGTCCGCGAGAAGGGCTTGCGCACGGAATCGGCATGGTGCATCAGCACTTCCGGCTCGTCGACCGGTTCACGGTCGCCGAGAACATCGCGCTCGGCGACCCGAACCAATCCGTCGTGCTCGACACGCGCGCGCTCGAAGCGCGCGTCACCGAGCTCGGCGAGCGGTTCGGTCTGCCGATCAAGCCCCGGGCGCGTGTCGAGGACCTGTCGGTGGGGGAGCGGCAGCGCGTCGAAATCGTGAAGACGCTCTACCGCGGCGCCGAGGTGTTGCTCCTCGACGAGCCAACTGCGGTTCTGACGCCGCAAGAGGTCGACGCGCTGTTCGAGACCGTCCGGGCCATGAGCGTCGCCGGGAAGGCGGTGGTGTTCATCAGCCACAAGCTCGGCGAGGTGATGGAGATCTCGGATCAGGTCACGGTGTTGCGCGCGGGTCGCGTCACCGGCGACGTCCGCGTCGCCGACACCACGCGCGAAGCGCTGGCGCGGATGATGGTCGGGCGCGACGTCGACCTCTCACCGCGCCGCGCCACCAAGGCGCCGGTCGCGTCGGTGCTCGAGCTGCGCGAGCTCACGCTCGTCGAATCGGGTCGTGCGCTCGTCGATCGCGTCTCGTTGGAACTGCTCGGCGGCGAGATCGTCGGCGTCGCGGGCGTTGCGGGGAACGGGCAGCGGGAGCTGGGAGAGCTGATCGCGGGTATCCGGCGGCCGTCGCACGGCCGGGTCTTCGTCGGTGGCAAAGATGTGACGAGTCGGGGCGCCCGCGCGACGCGCGCCGCCGGGCTTGCGTTCCTTCCTGAAGACCGGCTCGGCACCGGGCTGGCGCCATCACTGACGATCGCCGAGAACCTGTTGCTCACCCGTCCACGCGGCTTTTTCGTGAACACCCGGAGAGCGGTCAACGAAGCGCGCGAGCTGATCGCCGAGTACGAGATCAAAGCGCCCGGGCCCAACGCGCAGACGCGCGTGTTGTCCGGGGGCAACGCGCAGAAGGTGTTGATCGCGCGCGAGCTGCACGGCACCCCGGGTGTCGACGCGCCGAGCGTGCTCGTCACCGCGTCGCCCACCCGCGGCCTCGACGTCGGCGCGATCGAGACGGTGCGGTCGCTGCTCGACCAGGCCCGAGCCCGGGGCGCGGGCGTGCTGCTCATCAGCGAAGACCTCGAAGAGGTGCTGTCGCTGTCTGACCGCGTCGTCGTCCTGTACCGCGGCGCGATCGCGTACGAGTGCCGGGCCGAAGGTGCCCGTCGCGAATCCATCGGGCTGGCGATGGCCGGAGTCGCACCGTGAACATCCCGGTCGAGGTGCGTCTCGAGCGCCGGCTCGAAGTGAAGCGGCGGACTGCGTTCATCGTCCCAATCGTGTCGGTGCTGGTCGCGCTCCTGCTCGGCGGCATCTTTCTCGCGCTCACCGACCATCCCCCGATCGACGTCTACAAGGAACTGTTCGAGTCGGGATTCGCGACCTGGTACGGCTTCACCGACACGCTCGCGGCGGCGACTCCGTTGGTGCTCACCGGCCTGGCCGCCGCGTTCGCGTTCCGGATGAACCTCTACAACATCGGCGCCGAAGGGCAGCTCTACGCGGGCGCGATCGCGGCGTCGTGGGCTGGGCTCGCGCTCGCGCCCGATCTCTCAGGCCCGCTCGCGGTGTCGGTCGTGCTTCTGTTCGGCGCGATCGGCGGTGCCCTGTGGATCCTGATCCCTGCGCTCGCGCGTGCCTACTTCGCGACTTCGGAGATCGTCACGACGTTGCTCTTCAACTACGTCGCGCTGTTCCTGATGCAGTACCTGATCTTCGGTTCGTCGTCGTACTGGCGCGACCCGAACTCGTTCAGCTTCCCGCAGGGCAAACCGCTACCGCCGGTCACCCACTTCCCGGTGCTGCATTTCCCGACGGATCTCTTCGGGATCGACTTCCCGTCGGGCGCGACTCGCATCCACCTCGGCCTCGCGGTCGGCATCGGCCTCGCGGTGCTGATCTGGGGTCTGCTGTCGTACACGGGCTTCGGGTACAACATGCGCGTCATCGGCGACTCGCAGGATGCGGCACGGTACGCGGGCATCCCGATCCGCCGCACCGTGATCATCGTGCTGCTGGTGTCGGGCGCGCTCGCGGGCCTAGCGGGCGCGGGCGAAGTCGGCGGTCGCGCGTATGCCCTCGACCCCAACGGGCTCGTGCTCAACCTCGGGTACACGGGCATCGTCGTGGCCGCACTCGCGCGTTACAACCCGTTCGGGGTCGTGCTCGTGTCAATCCTGCTCGGCGGCCTCCGCACCGGCGCCGAGAGTTTGCAGAGCGCGCCGGGCAACCTGCGGGTGCCGATCTCGATCGCGTACATGCTCGAAGGCGCGATCCTGCTCGTCGCGCTCGGCGGCGAGGTCTTCCGCCGCAACCGGCTGGTGATCCGGCGCACGACACCCGAGCCCGCGCCGATCGAAGTGCCTGCGCCCGAGGTGGCGCCGGCATGATCGCCGCGACGTTGAACTCCAACGTGTGGGTCGTGGCCCTCGCCGGGGCCATCAGCTTCGGCGTGCCGCTCACCCTCGCGGCGTTGGGCGAGATCCTCGCCGAGCGGTCAGGCGTGCTGAACCTCGGCGTCGAGGGGATGATGCTCATCGGCGCGGTCTGCGCCTTCCTCGCGGGCGACCAGTTCCACAGTCCTTGGCTCGCGCTCGCGGCCGGAATCCTGGCTGGCGGCGCCCTCTCGCTCGTTCACGCCTTCTTGTCTGTGACATTGCGCGCCAACCAGATCGTCAGCGGCCTCGTGCTCGTGATTTTCGGGACCGGGCTCGCGACGTATATCGGCCAGTCGGTCGAAGGCAAGCCGCGTGGGACGCAAGTGCAGCCGATGGAGGTCCCCGGCTTGGCCGACATCCCGATCATCGGCCGGGTCCTCTTCGAACAAGACGTCCTCGTCTATGCGACGTTCGCCGCGACTGCGGTCGTCGCCTTCTACTTGTTCAAGACGCGCACGGGCCTGGCGCTGCGGTCGGTCGGGGAATCGCCGGCGACCGCGGATGCTGTCGGCCTGTCGGTCAGCCGCATCCGTTACACGCACGTGTTGCTCGGCGGGCTGTTCGCGGGCGCAGGCGGCGCGTACCAGATGCTCGTGCGCGTGCCGTCGTGGAACCAGGCCCGTACCACGAACGGCATCGGCTGGATCGCCCTTGCATTGGTCGTGTTTGCCGCGTGGCGGCCGGGCCGGGCGCTGCTGGGCGCGATCATCTTCGGCTTCGCCCTGCGTGCCAACTTCACGTTGCAGGCGGCCGAGATCACGGCGGTGCCCGCCGAGTTGCTCTCGATGCTGCCGTACCTGCTCACGATCTTGACGCTGATCGTGCTGTCGATCTTCTTCCCGCGCCGCCGCGCCGCCGCGCCGGCTGCGCTCGGGACCCCGTTCGT
>JBEVDP010000481.1:0-13097 GCA_040513235.1 Acidimicrobiia bacterium
AGCTCGGGCTGGCCGGGCGCGCCGAGCTTGCGCACCAGGATCACATCGAGTGGGGCTTGAAGCGCGCGCGCCACCTCGGCCGCGACGGGCACGCCGCCGCGCGGCAACGCGAGCACGACGGGCGCTTCGAGGTCGCGAGCGGCGACTGCGGCTCCGAGCCGCCGGCCCGCGTCGGCCCGATCGCGAAACGACACGATGAGGACCGTACCCGGACAACAACCACATGAGACGTTTCATGCGAGACTTGACTCGCCGGTCTCTACGCCCTGTTCAAGCGTCGCGGGTGGTTGTAGACGGGCGACGGCCCCGCACCGAACTGCTCAAGGCGATCCGGGGAACTCGTTCCTGGCGGGGGTGGCGCCGCTGCGCGATGTCCCATGCCAGTTCCAGGAGCGCAATCGCGCAGCCCGCGATGATCGCACCGATGACGAGTGCCTCTCGCGGCGGGAGTTCGAACGCATAGAACTCCCGCAGCGGCGCCAACGCGAGGATCACCAGGACCGCGCCGACCATCGCCCCGAACAGGGCGGCCCGGAACGGCGTGATCGGCCGGGCGAGGATGTTCAGGATCCAGAGCCCGACGGCGAGGAGCACGAGCGTCGCGGTCGTGCGCGCCTCGTCGAGGTTCACCGCGCCGATTTGGCGGGCAGCGGCATACGCCCCGAATGTCGCGGCCGCCGCGACGAATCCGCACGGGATCGCGAACTTCAGGACTCGGTTGATGAATCCCGGAACGTAGCGACGCGTGTTCGGCGAGAAGGCGAGGAAGAACGCGGGGATTCCAATCGTCAGCGAACTGACGATCGTCAGATGACGCGGGAGGAACGGATACGGCCACCGGGCGACACCGACCGCGATCGCAAGCAGCATCGCGTACACGGTTTTGGTGACGAACAGGTTGGCGACACGCTCGATGTTCGCGATTACCCGCCGGCCCTCGGCGACGACACCGGGCATCGTCGCGAAGCGGCTGTCGAGGAGTACGAGTTGCGCGACCGCGCGTGTGGCAGGCGCGCCGTTGCCCATCGCGATGCCGATGTCCGCGTCCTTGAGCGCAAGTGCATCGTTCACCCCGTCGCCGGTCATGGCGACGACGTGCCCGCGACTCTGGAGCGCGCTGACGATAGCCCGCTTCTGGTGCGGTGAGACGCGCCCGAACACAGACGACCGCTCGAGGACGTCGGCGAGCTCGTCGAGATCCTCGGGTAGCTCGCGCGCGTCGACTGGCTCGCCCGCGTCCTTCAAGCCGACGCGACGGGCGACGGCCCCGACCGTACGGGGGTTGTCGCCGGAAATGACTTTGAGCGCGACGTCTTGGGCCGCGAAGTACGCCAGCGTGTCGGCGGCGTCCGCGCGAATCTGCTCCTCGAACAAGACGAGGGCGGCGGCGGTCAGATCCGGCGGCAACACGTCGCCGTCGAGCGGCGCATTGGTGCGGGCGAGCAGCAAGACGCGTTGACCCTCGGCGGCGAACGCGTCGGCCCGTTGGCGCACGGGGTCGTCGGCCGGGCGCGTGGCCCAGACCATCTCCGGCGCACCAAAGACCCACGTGCCGTGCTCGCCAAACGCGGCCGCGCTCCACTTGCGGGCGGAGGAGAACGGCACCGCACCGCTGCGCGCCCAGCCGGCTGGCGCGGGGAACGCCGCGCTCAACGCGGTGGCGGTCGCGTTGCGGTTCTCGTCGGCCCCGAGGGCGCCGAGCGCGTCGTCGACCGGCGCCGCCGCGTCGAGCGCCTCGACGCGGTCGTAGGCGATCGCGCCTTCGGTGAGCGTCCCGGTCTTGTCGAGGCAGACGACGTCGACACGGGCGAGGCCCTCGACCGCGGGCAGCTCCTGCACGAGCACGTTGCGGCGGGCCAAGGTGACTGCCGCGATCGCGAACGCGAGACTCGTCAGCAGTACCAGGCCCTCGGGAACCATCGCCACGACACCGGCGACCACCCCCGCCATTGCTTCCCGCCACCCTTCGTGCGCGCGGAACTGGCTGAGCGCGAGCAGCGCGGCCGTCGGAACCAAGGCATACGTGACGTAGCGCAGGATCGTGTTGATCCCGTCCATCAACTCCGAACGCACGAGCGTGAACCGCCGGGCCTCGGATGCGAGCCGCCGCGCGTACGCATCGTCGCCGACACGCGTCGCCTGGAAGCGGCCGCGGCCGGCCACCACGATGCTGCCGGAGAGCACCTCGTCGTCGGCCGCCTTGTCGACGGGATCGGACTCGCCGGTGAGCAACGACTCGTCGATCTCCAGCCCGTCCGCTTCGTGCATCTTGCCATCGCACGGGACCTGATCACCGGCGCGGATGTCGACGAGGTCGTCGACGACGATCTCCTCGACCGCGATCTCGACGCGCTGCCCGCCGCGGACGACAGCGGCGCGGGGCGCGTTGAGGACCGCGAGCCGGTCGAGGGTGCGCTTGGCTCGGTACTCCTGGACGATGCCGATCAACGCGTTCGCGACGAGCACCACTCCGAACAGGGCGTCCTGGATCGGTCCGACGAACAGGATCGCCACCAGCATCGAGCCCAGGATCGCGTTGAAGCGGGTGAAGATGTTGGCCCGGACGATCTCGCTGACCGTGCGACTCGTGTGCTCGTCGGTTGCGTTGACCAGCCCACGCGCCAGGCGGTCGGCCACTTCGGCCGCACTCAGCCCGTCGGGCCCGGTGGTTGTCGCGTCCGGAGCGCGCGGGTCGAGGGCGGCGTCGGTCACGAGTTGCACGCTAGGTCATGCCAATAAGGTGGCCCACATGGCGGAGTACCCCACCCAGTGGGAAAGCGATGTCGTCCTCGCCGACGGCGGCACCGTGCGTGTCCGTCCGATCCGGGGCGACGACATGGACGCGCTCACCGGTCTGTACGACCGACTCTCCGACGAAACCCTCTACCTCCGTTTCTTCTCGCCGGTTCCCCGCCCGACCGCGGTGCAACTCGAACGGCTGACGGAAGTCGACTACGACAGTCGCATGACACTCGTCGCGCTCCTCGGCGACAAGATGGTCGCGGTCGCGCGTTACGACCGCGTCGGAGCCGACGAGGCCGAGGTCGCATTCGTCGTGCAGGACGACCAACAAGGCCGGGGGCTGGGCACGCTGTTGCTCGAGCACCTCGCCGTGGTCGCGCGCACGAAGGGCATCACGACGTTCAGCGCCGACACGTTGCCCAACAACATGAAGATGTTGAACGTGTTCGCCGACGCGGGCTGGCTCGCGGAGCGCCGCTTCGTCGACGGAACTGTGCGCGTGCGGTTCCCGATCGAGCCGACCGTGTCGTCAATCGCGGCGATCCGCGAGCGCGAGCACCAGGCCGAATCGGCATCAACCACGCGGCTGCTTGCCCCCGCGTCGATCGCGGTCATTGGTGCGAGCCGAGAAAAGGGCACGATCGGCCACGAGTTGTTCCGCAACCTGCTCGCCTATGAGTTCCAAGGGCCGGTGTATCCGGTGAACCCGGCCACGACGTCGGTCGCGGGCGTGCGGGCGTACGCATCCGTGCTGGACGTTCCCGACGCGGTCGACCTCGCGGTGGTCGTCGTACCCGCCGCGGCCGTTCCCGCCGTCGTCGAGCAGTGTGCGCGGAAGCATGTACACGGGCTCGTGATCATCTCGGCCGGGTTCGCCGAGGTCGGCAGCGACGGCCAAGCGTCCGAGCGCGCCATCGTCGCCACCGCCCGGCGCAACGGCATGCGAATCATCGGGCCGAACTGCCTCGGCGTCGTGAACACTGCCGCGGGCGTGCGCATGAACGCAACGTTCGCGCCGGTGGTACCTGTTGGCGGTCCGGTTGGGTTCTGCTCGCAGTCGGGCGGGCTCGGCATCGAGCTCATGAGCCGCGCCAGCGAGCTCGGTATCGGCATCTCCCAGTTCGTCTCGGTCGGGAACAAGGCCGACGTGAGCGGCAACGACCTGCTCCAACACTGGGAGACCGACCCCGACACCTCCGTAATCCTGTTCTACTTGGAATCGTTCGGGAATCCCCGCAAATTCGCGCGACTTGCGCGCCGCGTCGCGCGCGAGAAGGCGATCGTCGCCGTGAAGAGCGGGCGTACACAGGCCGGTAGCCGCGCCGCGTCGTCGCACACGGCCGCGCTCGCGACCCCCGACGTCGCAGTCGACGCGCTCTTCCGTCAGGCAGGAGTGATCCGCGTCGACACGCTGGAACAGTTGCTCGACACCGCGGAGGTGCTCGCGCACCAGCCGCTGCCGCCCGGGCGTCGGGTCGCGATCCTCGGCAACGCGGGTGGCCCGGGCATCCTGGCGGCCGACGCGTGCGCGGGTGCAGGCCTCGAGGTCCCGGAGCTGTCGGCCGCGAGTCAGGAACAGTTGCGCGCGTTCGTTGCGCGCGATGCGTCCGTTGGCAATCCGATCGACCTCGTCGCCGCGGCGACGCCCGAACAGTACGAGCGCGCGTTGCGAATTGTGCTCGCCGATCCTGGGATAGATGCGCTCCTCGCCTTGTTCGTCCCACCGCTCGTGACGCGAGCCGAAGACGTCGCGAGCGCGATCGCGAATGCCGCGGCCGGGGCCGGCGACAAACCGGTCGTCGCGTGCTTCCTCGGGCGGTCCGGGGTTACCGACGCACTGCGCGGGCACGACGGCGCCCGGACTGTTCCCTCGTTCGCGTTTCCGGAGGCGGCCGCCCTGGCGCTGGCGCGGGCTGCGGATCTGGCCGACTGGCGTCGCCGTCCGGAAGGCGTCGTACCCGAGTTCCCCGACATCGACCTCGCCGCCGCGCACGCGCTCGTCATCGCCCGCTTGGAGGCGGCCGGGGACGAGCCGCAATGGCTCGGCGCGACCGACGCGGCCCGGCTGCTTTCGTGCTTCGGCGTAGGTGTCCTGACGCCCCACCTCGCCCACTCCGCCGACACCGCGGTTGCCGCCGCGGACGCCGCGGGATACCCCGTGGCACTCAAAGCCGCGGCGCCCGCGCTCGTGCACAAGACCGATGTCGGCGGGGTCGCGCTCGGTCTTGCCAACGCGGATGCGGTACGCCGCGCGTATGCGGCCATGGAGACGCGGATCGGTGTGGAGATGGGAGGCGCGGTCGTGCAGTCGATGGCCACACCGGGCGTCGAGGTGATCGTCGGCGTCACTCAGGACCCGTCGTTCGGCCCGCTGGTGCTGTTCGGGTCGGGCGGAATACAAGCCGAGTTACTCGCGGACCGTACGCTGCGAATCGTGCCGATGACCGACACGGACGCCCACGAGATGGTCCGCTCGCTGCGGGGTTCGCCGTTGCTGTTCGGGTACCGCGGCACCCCGCCCGTCGCCGTCGACGCGCTCGAAGAACTGTTGCTGCGCGTCGCGCGCCTGGCCGACGAGATCCCCGAGGTCGCCGAGATGGACCTCAATCCCGTGATCGTGTCGGCGGAGGGTGCCGTCGCGGTCGACGTCAAGATCCGCCTGCAACCGGCCGCCGCGCCCCTTCCGCCCGACCTACGCCGTCTCCGTGTCTGAGCCCCAAGGTCCTCAACCGATGGCCACCCAGACCTGCTTTCACCATCCCGATCGCGAAACGGGCCGCGCGTGCACGCGCTGCGGGCGGCCGGCCTGCCCCGAGTGCTTGATCCAAGCGTCGGTCGGCTCCCATTGCTGGCAGTGCGTGAAGGCCGCCGCGCCGCCCCGCAGCCAAATGGTGAAGCAACGGTTGAACAGCGGGCAACTCATCGTCGCGCCGCTCATCATCGCGATCACCGTCGGGTTCTTCGTCGTCACCGCGATCGCCGATGGCGGGATCGGCGGCACCGGACCGATGTCGAGCGACCTCGCGTTGTATGGACCCGCGGTGGCCGACGGGCAGTATTACCGCCTCTTGAGCCACGCGGTGGTGCACTACGGCCCGCTCCACCTGTTCTTCAACATGTTCATCCTCTACCTCGTGTGCCAGTTCCTCGAACCGGTGATGGGCATCCCGCGCGTCTTGCTCGTGTACCTGGTGTCGATCCTCGGCGGCGCCGCGGGCGCACTGTTGCTCGACCCGCACGCGTTCACCGGCGGCGCGTCGGGTGGCGTGTTCGGTCTGGCCGCAGCCGCGACGCTCGCGCATACACGCGCGGGCACGACCTTCTGGCAAACGCAGTTCGGTCCACTGCTCGCGATCAACGTCGCGCTCTCGTTCGCGATCAGCGGCGTGTCGCTCGGAGGCCACCTCGGCGGGCTCGTTGCCGGCCTGCTCGCCACCGAGACGTTCCTTCAATCGCGCCGGATCAATCAACCGGTGCTCGGCTGGATCGGTGCGGTTGCCGTCGGCGTGATCGCCGTCGTCGTCGCGATAAGCGTCGCCCCGTCTGCCGTCCCTATACCGAGGTGAGCGGCACGAGTTCGATCTCGCCGGTGTCGTCGTCTTCGACGAAGCGGAAGCCGCACTGCTCGGCGAGCGTGGCCCGGCCTTCCCACGGTCCGGTGGCGAGCACTTCGTCGCCGGCTACGAGGTCGATGCGACCGCGCGGCCGGTAGAGGTAGCGCCCACCGCGCCGGACCGCGAGGAGGTGGAACCCGGTGTCGTCGCCGAGGCGGGTGCCGGCGACGGCAGCGCCGTCGAGCGCGGCGCCGGACGCGATCGGGAAACGCACGACGACATCGTCGGTCTCGCCCAGCGCGACCGCGAGTACCGGATGCATCTCCTCTTCCTTCTCGACGAGCCAGACGAGCTGCTGGGCCGCGTCGCCGATTTCCTCAGACGCCGAACCGAGGTGCAAGAGACCCCGGAGCGGCGACGGGTCGACGGTCTCGGCCGCGGCGCGCAGCACCCACAGTTCGAGCTGCTCTCGCATCTCGTCGAGCCGGTCCTCGAGCTTGGTGACCTCGGCCGCCAGCCATTGGTCGTTCAACAGGAGCGCCGAGTACGCGAGCCCGACGGCCGCTTCCGAAACGTTCTTCATTTCGACGAGCACGTCGACCGCGCGGTCGAGGTCGCTGATCGCCGGGTTCTCCTCGAGCGCAGCCGCGGTCCATACCGGCGCGCCCGCGAGCTCGCGCAGTTCGGCAATACCTTCGCGTGCGCCCCGCACGATGAGCACGTCGTCGGCGAGCATCAGGTCTTCGCCGTCCGGATCGAACATCCACTCGCGCCCGCGCCGGATCGCGACGATGCGCATGCCGACGTCCATGGGAAGGTCGACCTCTTCGAGCCTGCGGCCCGCGAGGCGTGACTCGTCGCGCACGCGCAATCGGTGCGACACCTCCTCGGCCGAGCCGAGGTCGGCCACGAGCGCTGCGGGGATGCCGAGGCGGCGGGTGACGACGCGGCTGATGTCGACCGCGGCGTTGCCCATTCGCTCGATCGCGGACACGACGTGCAACACACTCGAAAGCTGCTCGGCGTCGCGGCGCGACCGTCCCGCGACCACGCACACCTCGCGCATCTCGTGCACGAGCTCGTTGAGGCGCTCCTCGAGCTTCGTCACCTCGTCGGCCATGCGGTCGTCGGCGAAGAACAGCGCGGCGTACCCGAGGTCGACCATCAGCTCAGAGGTGTCCTTCGCCTCCGAGAGCATCTCTTTGAGATTTCGGGGTCTGTCGTCCATCGGCCCGTGAGTTCAGGTGATCCCGAGGATCACAATGGCAAGGATAAGCGACACCGCGCCGAGCAGGTCCGAGGCCGACGAGACCAGCGGGATGCCGAAATTGTCGGGGTCGAGGCCGTAGCGGAATGTGCCGAGGGCGCCGAAGTACCCGACGAAGTTGGACAGGGTGGTGGCGAGCATTCCTGCGAGCATGACCGTGCCGATCAGGCCGATCGTGCTGGGGCCGTCGAGGCCGAAGATCGCCGAGATGACCTCGGTCGCCACGCCGAGCACGAGGAAGATCGCGGCGCCGAGCACGTAGACGAGCAGTACGTCTTCAACCACGCCCCGCCACACGCCCCGGCGGGCCTCCACGAACCCGAGGTGGAGCTTGGTTGCCAGGCGCGACGAGAGAATGCCCGCGAGCGATCCCGAGAGCGACAGCAGCGGCGGGATCACGACGAGCAGCGCGGGGAGCCCGACCAGTTCGTCGATGCGGCCCTGGATCGTCAGTCCCGCGAGCATGCTCACGCTCCCTGCGAGCAACAGCACGGGTACCGACTCGCGCACGATGCGGCGCAATGTCGGCAAATGCGTGCGCCAGCCGACGACGAGGCACACGCTGCACACGATCGCGCTGAACACGGCGAGCACAACGGTGACCCCCGCGACACCCACGAGCGCGGTCGCGAGGAACAGGCTCGGCAGCGTCACCGAGTCGGCGGCCGCGGTGACCACGGGGGCGGAGACGTTGTCGAGGTCCCACTCGTGGCGCACGCCGAGGGCGGCAACCGCGAGCGCGATCGCACCGACGACCGCGATCGGGATCAGCCCGCCCATGACCGAGATCACGACGAAGTCGGCGAGCGAAATCGCGTTCGCGACACCGAACGCGATCGCGAAACCTTTGGCCACGATCGCCAGGAGGAACGCGAGCCCCATCGACAAGGCGACGGCCGACGCGAGGTTCTGGCCCGCGAACGTGTCGATGCGCCACGACAGCCGGAACGTGCCCGCGTGCACAGCTGTACCGAGGCGACTCCCGAGCGCGCCGAACACGGTGCCCCGCAGGCCGACCGCGGCCGGTACGAGGATCATCAGGCCGGGCAGGTCTTCGAGGGTGCCGGTGATGGAACCGAGCGTGATGCCGGCGATGAGCCCGGTTGCGGCCGAGATCAGGAGCGCGACGAATCCCGCGCGGACCCCGGACGGGTCCGCGCGTAGGAGCGCGACGAAGCGCGCGCCCACGCGGCGCGGGAAGCGGAGCATCGGGGACTCGGAGGTTCGTTCTGCATGGTCGGCTCCAAGGGCGATACAGGTTACCCCGGATGGCGTTTGTCTCATCGACTACCGGGAACGCTGTCGCGATGCGATTCCGTCGCGGTGCCCGTCTCGATCCCGGCCAAGTTCGTGATGTTCGAGGGCGCGGCCTCGGTCCCATCGGGGGCATCGGGGCCGGCGGAGGCATCATCGGTCTCGTCGTCGCCGTTGTCTTGGTGCTGATGAATGGCGGCGGTGGCGGCGTCGACGGCCTCGCGATCGGTGGTGAACCGACCGAAGATCTCTCCGCCGAATGTCAAACCGGCGCCGACGCAAACCAGGTTCAGGACTGTCTCGTCGTCGGCGTCGTGAACAGCGTGCAGGAATACTGGAGCACCACGGTAAGCGGGTATCACGAAGCACCGACGACGCTCTTCAGCGGCCAAGTGCAAACTGGTTGCGGCGTCGCGTCGTCGGCCGTCGGGCCGTTCTACTGCCCGGCTGACGAGAGCGTGTACGTGGACCTCGGTTTCTTCGACGATCTCGAGTCGCGGTGCCGTGCGCGCGGTGGGCCGTTCGCGGAGGCGTATGTGATCGGGCACGAGTACGGCCACCACGTCCAGCACCTCCTCGGTACGTCGGAGCAGGCCCGCGACGGCTCGACCGGCCCGACCAGCTCGTCGGTGCGATTGGAGCTCCAAGCCGACTGCTACGCGGGTGCATGGGCGAACAACGCGGTCGCAACCGGATACGTCGAGGAGCTGACCGCCGACGACATCGCGAGAGGTCTCGACGCGGCCGCGGCCGTCGGCGACGACCGAATCCAGGAGCGCGTCGAAGGCCGCGTCGATCCGGAAGCTTGGACGCACGGGTCGGCGGAACAGCGGCAGGCGTGGTTCACCACCGGTTACGAGACCGGCGATCCGAATGCGTGCGACACCTTCGACACGACGAGTCTGTGACGCGTAGCGTCGTCGGGATGGACGGGTCCTGCGCATCAGGATACGAAGCGGTCGGCGAGGTGTTCGCCGCGAGCGAGGAGTTGGGTGCGTCACTCGCGGTCGTCGTCGACGGCGCGCTCGTGGTCGACCTTGCCCGAGGTTGGCCCGCCGATTCCATCGCCATGATGATGTCGGTCACCAAGGCGTTCACCGCGACGTGCGCGCACTTGGTCCTCGATGACATCGACCGACCCGTCGCATCCGTGTGGCCCGAGTTCGCCGCGGCCGGCAAACGCGCGATCACGATCGCGCAGCTGCTCGACCATACGGCCGCGCTCCCGGCTGTTCGCGAGCCATTGCCGGTGGGCACGCTGTACGACTGGGACGCGATGTGCGCCGCGCTCGCCGCCGAGGAACCGTGGTGGGAACCAGGGACACGGCACGGCTATCACGCAGTCACGTTCGGCTTCCTCGTGGGTGAGGTCGTGCGCCGCGTTGCGGGGCAGTCGGTCGGATCGGCATGGCGCGCGCTCGTTGCCGATCGCCTCGATCTCGATCTGTGGATCGGTCTGCCCGACGCCCAAACCGCGCGCGTCGCCGACCTCCCGCCGACAGAGATCCCCGAGAACGCGTTCAATCCGTTCGCGGGCGCGGATCCCGACTCGATCGTGGTGCGAGCGTTCACGAATCCGCCCGACCTGGTGGAGCCGGGCGCGACGAACCTGCCGCGCTTCCGTGCCGCCGAGATCCCGGCCGTCAACGGCATCGGCGACGCGCGCAGCCTCGCCCGCTTCTACGGCGCGCTTTCGACCGGCGAGATCGCGGTTCCGCCGCGTGCCTTCGTGAACCGGGTGCGCGGTGTCGACGCCGTGCTCGACATGGAAGACGCGTTCGCGCTCGGCTTCATGAATCCGTCGCCGATGCGGCCCTTTTCCCCGAACCCGAACGCGTTCGGGCATCCCGGCGCCGGTGGCGCACTCGGGTTCGCGGATCTCGACCGCCGGCTCGGGTTCGGCTACGTGCCCCAGCGCACACTCGCGGCCGGTCTCGGTGGCGACCCGCGCTGGCAACCGCTCATCGCGGCGGTGTACGCCTGCGTTCCGGCGCAGTAGTTGCGCTGAGGGGCCGCTCGGGCCCCGGACCTAACCCCACCGAAGCTTCGCTTCGGCGGGGACCCCAAACGATGGGCGGCGCACGATACGTGCGCCGCTGATCCTCGCCTCAGGTCAATGAAAATCGCGCGATCGGATGCCGTCGGCCAGGCTGATCGGAAGACGAGTGATCCGGCCCGCGACCACGTTGATGACTCCCTGGTGACGCTCGAGGACACCCCGGATGCGGAGCGCGGGTGAACTGCGGGCAACCACCCGGAATCGGGTCCAGATGCCCTTGGTGCAGATGATGTTCACCAGACCGGTCTCGTCCTCGAGGTTGAGGAACACGGTGCCCTTGGCGGTCGCGGGCTGCTGGCGGTGGGTCACCACCCCCGCCACCTCGATGACTGATCGATCGGGGAGGCGACGCAGGTCGGCCGCGGTCACTACGCCCTGACGGGTCAGTTCCTCGCGCACGAACTCGGTCGGGTGCTTGCCGACCGAGATCCCCATCGCCCACAGGTCGGCCGCGACAGTCTCCGACTCGGTCATTCCCGGCAACTGCGGCGCGTGGTTACCGGTGACGACGCCGGGCAACGTCTCGACGACCGACGCATCGCGGCGCACCTGCGGGCGCGCCGTGCCGAGTGCGCCCGCGGCCCAGAGCGCGGCGCGACGCGATTGCCCGAAGCACTGCTCGAACGCACCCGCGGTCGCGAGCGCTTCCACCTGATCGACGGTCGCGCCAGTGCGCCGCACGAAGTCTTCGAGGTCGGTGAACGGGCGCACCGCCCGTTCGTCGTCGATGCGGTCGCACAGCGCGTCGTGCAAGCCCCGCACCGATCGCAGACCGAGCCGGATCGCCAGGTGCGACGGCTCGGCGTAGAACCCGTTCAACGCGCGGCCGATTGGCTCTACATCCGGCGTGCGCGGTTCGAGCGTGGCGTCGCGCCGCGAGCCGTTGAGATCGGGACCGAGGATCTGCACGCCGTGCCGGCGCGCGTCGCGCACGATCGAATGCGGTGAATAGAAGCCCATCGGCTGCGCGTTCAACAACGACGCCGCGAATTCCGCCGGGTAGTGGTATTTCACCCACGAGCTCGAGTACACGAGGTAGGCGAAGCTGACCGAGTGGCTCTCCGGGAACCCGAAGCTCGAGAACGCTTCGAGCTTCGTGTAGATCTCTGCCGCAGTGTCGCCGGTGATCCCGCGCGCGGCCATACCTTCCATCAATCGCTCCTGCATGCGCGCCATGCGGGCTTGGCTGCGTTTCGAGCCCATTGCTTGGCGGAGCTGGTCGGCTTCAGCCGCGGTGAAGCCCGCACAATCGACCGCGAGTTGCATGAGCTGCTCTTGGAACAGCGGGACGCCGAGCGTCTTGCGCAGGCACGGCTCGGTGAGCGGATGGATGTACGTGACTTCTTCCTCGCCGTTGCGCCGGCGCAAGTACGGATGCACCGACCCACCTTGGATCGGGCCGGGACGGATGAGCGCAACTTCGACCACGAGGTCGTAGAAGGTGCGCGGCCGTAGCCGCGGCAGCGTCGCCATCTGGGCTCGGCTCTCGACTTGGAAGACGCCGACGGTGTCGGCCGCGCACAACAGGTCGTAGACCTCGGGCTCTTGGGGGATGGTCGCGATGTCGACGTCGACGCCGTTATAGGTGCGGATCATGTCGACGGCGAGGTGCAGCATCGTGAGCATGCCGAGACCGAGGAGATCGAACTTCACGAGGCCCGCGGCTGCGCAATCGTCTTTGTCCCACTGGAGCACGGAGCGGCCCTCCATGCGCGCCCACTCGACCGGGCAGAACTCCACGAGCGGGCGGTCGGCCATCACCATTCCGCCGGAGTGGATGCCGAGATGGCGCGGGAAGTCGATCACTTCGGCCGCGAGCGCGAGGGCGAGCGGCGGGATCGCGGGCGGGCGGGTAGCCGCGGGTCCCGCAGACGGAGCCATCGCGTCGATCGCTTCGCCGTCGCGCCAAGCATCGCGTTGCGAGCGTTCGAACCGGCGGATCTGGCGCGCACTGCGGTGCACCTTCGGGGCCGTCACGGATGGGCCAGAGAGAATGGGGATATCGGCGGTCAGCTCGCCGAACGCCTCCGGGCCCGCGGCCCAGCGGTTCACCCACTTGCCGAGCGCGTCGGCCTGGCCCGGCGGCAAACCCGCGGCCTTCGCCATCTCCCGCAGCGCGGAACGGGGCCGGTAGGTGACGACGTTGGCGACCTGCGCGCACCGGTCGCGGCCGTAGCGCTCGTAGAGATACTGGATCACTTCCTCGCGGCGCTGGTGCTCG
>JBEVDP010000482.1:0-6670 GCA_040513235.1 Acidimicrobiia bacterium
CGCGCGCCACCTGGTTCCCGCGACGGTCGAGCTCTCGGTACGTGACGACGCGGTTGCCCGCGACGAGCGCGACGGCGTCGCCGCGCTCCGTCGCATGCGTGCTCACGGGGTCCACGCTGGGACAGTAGCGAACGGGCGGCGCGGGACGGAGCGTCAGCCGCCCGCGCGAGCTCGCGGTCTTTCTCGCCGGCGAGCTCGTCCTCCTGCACGCGCCACAGCCGGTCGTAGGGACCGCCGGGCCGGGCGACCTGCGCCTCCGGTCCCGCGTCGACGACCCGCCCAGCCTCCGCCTCAGATGTCCCGATGACGGTGCGCCCGCGCCGCTTCGATCCGGCCGTTCGGCCACCGCATCGCTTCGCGGCAGTCACTCTCCGGCGACGACTTCTTCGACGATCTCGTAGGGGTTCCCGTCCGGGTCGGCCACGTGTGCGATCTTGTACGTCTGCTCACCCGAGCTCCGCACGCGAGGCTCGCGCAGGACCGTTCCGCTCGCCGCAAGGACGCGACTACAGATCGCTTCGACGTCCGAGACGTGGAAGATCAGTCTCGAGAGCAGACTCTGATCTGTACGCGGCACGGATCCCTCGCGGCAGCCGAGCAGGAGCACCATTTCACCTGCGCCCCCCAGCACCGATTCCTCGGCGCCCGGGAACGAGATGCGGCGTTCCTCGACCAAGCCGAAGGCTTCGCGATAGAAGTCCAATGACTTGGCGAGGTCGGTGACTTCCACACCGGCACCCGACAGGATGACCCGCTCGCTCGCGCTCACGTGCCCTCCTCGACGACGACAGTCCGCATGCCTGATCCCCCTGGTGTGACGACAGTGGTCGGCGGAGATCTTCGTGCGGTTCGACGCGTGGGTCAAGGCGAATCGCGTGCTCCGGCTAGGTGGTGGGCATCCGCAGGATCGGCTTGCCGGGATGTCGCCTTCAGCGGCCACGATCGCGCACGCGCCACGCGGCCGGAGACACGCGATGCCGGGACCGGTGATCGCGGGCCTCCGGCTGCGGACCCTCAGATCACGCCAATTGCACAAAGTTCCTGACAGTCCCGCGCAGCCCTGCGAGCCCGTGATCCTCGTACGCGCGGTCAGCCGAAGCAGCGGTCGATGAACTCGTTGAAACCCGCAGCGTCGAAGGAAATGCTGAGGTGCCCGTCGACTCGCTCGATCGCAAGTGTGGGACAGAAGAAGTCGTCATCGCCGACGAAGAAGTGTGGAGATCCGATCACGCCGCGGTCGCGGCCTTCCGCATAGTCGGCCTGTACATCGTTGTCGTCAGTGCGGATGTCGTCGACGGTGGCGAGTTGATCTATCCGCAGGAGTTCAGCCGAATCGGTGAGGTCGCGGCCTTCTTCGAAGAGTGCCTGGCGGAGCGCGAGGCTGACTTGTTCGCCGTGATGCATGTCGATCTTGTACGCGTTGGCGGCGAGCGCCAACGCAGGCAACGAGGTCATCGGGAACAAGTCTGGATCGAATGCGGTGAAGAGATCGGGGGCCACGGTGTGCCGAAGATCGGTCACCTCTTCCGTCAACAGCTCTCGCGGTACTTGTTCACCGTTGACGAGTTCAAGTGGCCAGGCGCGCACTCGGATGACGACGTCTTCGCGGTCCTTCTGCTGCCTGAGCGCGAAGAGACGCCGTAGACCTACGTGAGTGAAGGGGCACACAACGTCCGCGAACACTTCGATGAGCTGCACAGATCCGACGCTGGCCATGGAGTGCTCCGATGTATGCGTTCGCGTACGCGAGAAGGCGTAGCAACTAGCTCCTGAGAGCGTCTCTGCGACGCCGGTACTCGTCTTCGTCGATCTCGCCGCGTGCAAGGCGCTCCGCGAGTAGATCTTCTGCGCTGCTGCGTCGGCCGCCAGAAATACCGGAGTCGGTGTGGTGGCGAACCAAAAGAAACACGAGGAACCCGATGAACGCGAGGAAGAGCAGCCACCCAATCCCCATCACCCACCACCAACCGCCGCCCATGTGATCGCCGCGATCCCACATCTGCGCCAGGACCATCGCCATTGTCTCGCTCCCTCCGGTGCTGTGGGCTCAATCATGCGTCAGCGCGGGTACCGGACCGTAGCGTCGAACGCCCCCTCGCGGCTTGGCGTGGTTCGTCACACTCAGTCGCGGTCAGCAGAGTTGCGCTTCATGTCCGGATCAACTCCCGTGGTTGCGAACGCCTTCTTGACGGTGTCGATCGTCGGCGAGAGATCGCCGTAGAACTTCGCGAGCTTCGCGTTGTTGGCCGTACTCGCGGGGCGACATGCGCCTCCCCAATCAGCCGGGTTTTGCGGGCCGTTGCTGAAGATCGGCGTGTGCCGGCTCCCTCGGGTGCGTCTCGTACATGCGCACGGCCACCACGGTGCCCGACAGCGCGGTGAGGGCGGCGACGGCCCACATCGCAGCAGTGATGCTCACGACGTCTGCGACGATGCCGGCGAAAACCGCACCGACGGCGAAGCCGCCGTCACGCCAGAGGCGGTAGATGCCGACAGAGCGGGCGCGCCAATTGGGGTGCGCGACGTCGCCGATCGCGGCGAGCAGCGTCGGGTACACCATGGCGGTTCCGGCGCCGAGAAAGACAGCGCCGACGGCCCACGGTGTGAACCCTGTGGTCGCGGCGATGAGGCCGATCGCAGCAGCTTGGGTGAACATGCCGCCGACGATGAGACCCTTACGGCCGATGCGGTCGGACATGCTCCCGGTGACGAGTTGGCCGAGGCCCCAGATCGCGGGGTAGATCGCTACGAGGACTCCGATACGCGCCACGGACAGGCCCGCGGCTGCGAAGTACAAGGGAAACAAGCCCCATGCGAGACCGTCGTTGAGGTTGTTGACCAGTCCGGCCTGACTGCACGATGACAGCGCCGGTTCTTTGAAGCTCGTGAGGGTGAAGACTTCGCCGGTGGTGAGGCCTTGGTGGAGCGTGTCGTCGGTCGTGACGTGGCTGGCGGCTTCGAGTTGCGCGTGGCCGCGGGTTTCGCGCACGAAGACGGCGGAGAGTCCGAGGCCAAGCCCGGCGAAGGCGACGCCGAGGAAGAACGGTTCGGGGCGGAGTCCGTACTGCTCGGCGATGTAGCCGGTTGCGAGCGCGGTGGCGGCGACGGCGCAGTAACCAGCTGCTTCGTTGAGGCCCATGGCGAAGCCGCGTCGGGCGGGTCCGACAAGGTCGATCTTCATGATGACGGTCGTCGACCAGGTGAGACCTTGGTTGATGCCGAGCAGCACGTTCGCGACCAGGATCCAACCCCAGTTCGGGGCCCACATCAAGAGGAACGGCACCGGCAGGGCGAAGATCCACCCGGCGACCAGCACGGGCTTGCGGCCGACGCGGTCGGACAGCGTTCCTGCGAAGAAGTTCGTCGCGGCTTTCACGACGCCGAACGCCACGATGAACGTGAGCGTGGCGGTGTACGCGGAGAGACCGAAGACCTGATCCGCGAGGAGCGGCAGGACCGTCCGTTCTTGACCGATCATCCCGCCGACCAAGGCGTTGACGCCGACCAGAAGCAGGAATTGCGGAAGGTTCTCGCGGAATCCGAGGCGCAGGAGAGCCGGCTGTGTCGACGACGAGGGTTCGGTTGGGCTCATCCGCCGGTGTGCAGCGGTTGACCCGTTGCCGCGGCCCAGGTGTCGGGGCCGCCGTCGAGGACATCAACGTTGTACCCGTGGTGCTCGAGGAGGCTCGCGCCGGTCATCGCGCGTTCGCCGTGTCCGCACATGATGGTGAGTGGCAAGGAATCCAGTTCGGCGTACGCAACCGTCCCGAGTTCGACGTTGGCCGCGCCGGGGATGTGCCCGGCAGCGAACTCGTTCGACTGGCGGACGTCGACGAGGTTTGCTCGAAGTTCGGTGGGTCCGATGAGGTTGATGTGCGCGGTGGCGCGCCCGGATGCCTGCCACGCTTCGATCCCGCCGCTGAGGACACCGGCGAGGTGCTCGTGGCCGATGTCGAGAGATTGGCGTACCGCTTCGTCGCGTGGTTGGTCGTCGTCGAGCACGAAGACGATCGGCCGATCGGGCTCGACGAGCCAGCCGATCCAGGTCCCGAACACGGGTCGCAGCTCGTTCGAGATGGATCGGGGAATGTGCGCAGCGGCGAACTTCTTGATGCTGCGGCCGTCGACGACGACGGCGCCCACCGCGGTCAACGCGTCAACGTCGGCTGGGGTGAGCTCAGCCAGCTGAGGCGGGGACTCGTATGGGGTCGGTCCGCGCCGGTTGAGATCGGGGAGTCGGAAAAAGTACGGAGGGAACGTTCCGAAACCGCCAAGCAACTGGGTGACGAATTCTTCTTCATCGGTCAAGCGGAAGAGCACGTTGGTGGCGCGTTCCTTGCCGAGCGTGCTGGTGCGTGCCGCCGATCCTGGCGCCGAGCAGAACGACCCGGCCCCGTGCGTTGGATACAGCATCAGATTGTCGGGGAGCGCATCGAAGCGACGTAACGCGTGGAACATGTCGTGCGCGAGCGGTTCCGCGAGTTCGGGTCCGCACAGGTCGGTCCGTCCCACTGCACCGACCATCAGCGAGCCACCCGAGAACAACGCGACCGGACTCCCACGCTCGGTCAGCAGGTAGGCGTGGTGATCCGGCGTGTGGCCCGGAGTCGCGATCGCGACGAGGTCGATCCCAGGCGCGAGCTTGACGTCGTCGCCGTCGGCCAAGGGTCGGTGTGGCAACTCGAGCCGGGACGCACGCGGCGCGAAGAAGACGGCACCGAGGTGGGCTGCGACTCCGGGACTTCCGGTCACGTAGTCGGCGTGGGAGTGGGTGTCCGCGGTCCACGCGAGGCGTAACCGGAGTCGCGCGGCGAGCCGCTCCTGGGCGGCAGGAAACCGCGGGGGATCGACGAGCGCGGCAGAGCCGTCGCCGAGGTCGATCAAGTACGACGAGTGCCCGAGGCCTTCGTCGACGAAAGCGTGCACATGCATTGTCGATTCCATCTTCAAAGAAGTCCTTGAATGTTCGCGCCGGGCGGGTTACCTTGTCAAGAAGTTGCTTGAATATGAGGACGTCATGGGCGAGCGTGCCAAGAAAGACTCGTTGTTCGATGGATTCGCCGACGTAGCCAAGGCGATGGCCAACGGTCGTCGGGCCGAGCTGATCGACGTCCTCGCCCAGGGTGAGCGGCACGTCGACGACCTGGCTGCTGAGATCGGCCAGTCCGTGGCGAACACGTCATTCCACCTTCGCGTACTCGCCGGCGCCGGCCTCGTGGTTACCCGTCGGGCGGGCACCCGCATCTACTACCGGCTCACATCACCGCGCGTCGCGGACCTCTGGGCGGCGCTGCGCGACGTCGCGGGCGCGCACTACGACGAGATCGACGCGCTCGCGCGCGCCTATCTGGGACGGCGCGACGAACTCGACCAGATCACCAGGGTCGAGCTCATGGAACGACTCGCTCACGGCGAGATCGTCGTTGTCGACGTTCGTCCAAGCGTCGAATACGAAGCCGGACACATCGTGGGCGCGCGCTCCATTCCGAGCGATCGACTCGCCCGCGAGCTGTCGACGCTGCCGGCCGATCGCGAAATCGTTGCCTACTGCCGCGGGCCGTACTGCGTCTACGCCGACGATGCCGTACGTCTGCTCCGCCGCCGAGGCCTACGCGCTCGCCGTCTCGAGGATGGCTTTCCCGAATGGCGTGAAGCCGCACTTCCAACTGAATCAACAACTGCCGACATCACCAAATAGTGCGCGACCAACACAGGAGGCCCGACCATGAACCCGAACCAGGCACTTTGGGAAAAGGGTGACTTCACCCGCATTGCAGAAAGCATGCGTAACAGCGGCGAAAAGCTCGTCGACCGCATCGAGGTCGACGCCGGACTCGAAGTACTCGATCTCGGCTGCGGCGATGGCACCACCGCAGTTCCCGAAGCACGGCATGGCGCCAAGGTGCTCGGCGTTGACATCGCGCGGAACCTCGTCGACGCGGGCAACAAGCGCGCCGCGGAGCAAGGCCTCGACAACCTGCGGTTTGAGCAGGGCGACGCAAGCCAGCTGACGGAACTGGCCGATGACCGCTTCGACCTCGTCGTGTCGATCTTCGGCGCCATGTTCGCGCCGAAACCATTCGACGTCGCCAAGGAGATGGTGCGCGTGACTCGGCCCGGCGGTCGCATCGTCATGGGAAACTGGATCCCAGGTGATCCAACACTCGTCGCCCAGATCCTGAAGATCAGCGGCGCCTACTCCCCGCCCCCGCCCGAGGGCTTCATCAGCCCAGTGACCTGGGGCGTCGAGGAGAACGTCGTGGAACGCTTCACTTCGGCCGGCGTCTCGGCCAACAACATCAGGTGCGAGCGCGACACGTTCGTGTTCGAGGCCCCCGTCTCACCCACGGAGTACCTCACCTGGTTCCGCGACTACTACGGCCCCACCATGAACGCGTTCGAGGCCGCCGAAGCGAGCGGTCGCTCTGACGAGCTCTTCGCCGAGCTCGACACGCTCTTCAACGAGAAGAACACAAGCGGAGACCCGAACACCACGGTCATTCCCGCAACCTTCCTCTGCGTCGAGGTCCGCGTCTGAGCGAGCACCGATCTGACGATCTGTCGCCCCACTTGACTGCTGATCACGAGTGGGGCGACAGCGCCAGATCTGCCGTTCGACGCTCAGGGCCCGAGTACAGAACGCGCGCACCGAACGCTCACCGAGTGGCGC
>JBEVDP010000483.1:0-4963 GCA_040513235.1 Acidimicrobiia bacterium
GATTGTCGGCGCTGATGAGCGCGCGGTTCTTCATGCCGGTACTACTCCGTTGTCGACGACGTCTCCGATGACGGCGGTATGCGTGCGTTCGAAGGCCGTCGCGCGCGGTTGCAACGCGGTCACGACGACGCGCTCCGCTTCGTTGTCGAGCTGCCACTCGGACGCATTCACGAACGCTCGACCGGTCGACTCCCGCGCGATCGCGAGCGCGGGGCCGCACAGCACGAAGTGTGACGGCGCGAGGCCCGCGGCCTGCAGCCGTTGGTGCGCGCCCGGACGAGCGCCGAGCACGGCCACGCCACCGAATACATCGCCGTAGGTGTGGCCGAGCGCGTCGAGTCCGTCGAGGACGGCCTCGTTCACGCCGAGCACCGCGCTGTAGTCGAGCAACCGCGTGAACATCGCGACCCGTGCGGCGTCGCTTTCGGTCGCGTCGGCGCACGAGAGCTGCGCGCCCGCCAGCATCGAACCGACGATGAGTGGCCAGAACTGTCCGGCTTCCGAGAGCATTGAACAGAACAGCACGCGCTTTCCGGCGCCGACGCCCAGCTCGGACAGCACCTCGACCGCGGAACCCATGTCGCGGTGCATCTCTGCCTGCGAGATCTCCCACGGCTCGCGGGTGTGGCTGGTGTCGTAGCAACCGACGCCCCACAATTCCGTCACGGTCTCACCACCCGCGGGATCTTGTGCGGCGGGCCGAGCCGCAACAGTGCGGCGTCGGGAACGAGTTCCACTTCGGGTTCGCAGCCGATCGCCCCTGTCACTGCGCCGCGTACCGCGTCGCGCACCGTCCTGCTGCGCGACTCCCACGCCGGCGCGAACCCGACACGAAGCTGCAAGGTCTTGACTTCGCGAGCCGGCCGCACGATCTGGAACAGCCCAGCCGCGCACGCGTCGACCGACTCGACCGCGGCCCACACATCGATGGGCAACACTGCCCGTCCGTCGACAATGAGCTCGTCGCCCTTGCGGCCGATGGGCCAGATGCGGGCGTGGGTGCGGCCGCACACGCAGCGAGCGCGCGTGAGGCGCACGATGTCGTCGGAGCGGTAGCGCACGAGCGGCGCGGTGCGGTTGAACAAGCCAGTCGCAACGAGCTCACCGCGTTCGCCGTCGGCGACCGTCTCGGTGCCGTCAGGATCCAGACACTCGACGAACGCAGTGTCCTCCCACACGTGCAGCCCATCGTGCGCGTGACACTCGAATGCGCCCGTCACGTCGCCGGCGCTCGAGTGCTCGTACAGCTCGACGCCCCACTCTCGCGCAGTGGCGCGAGTGCGTGGGCTCAGCGGCTCGCCTGCGAACACGACCGCCTTGTACGAGGAGAACACGTCCCGAGGGTCGTCGCAGACGTCACGCACCGCGTTGATGAGCGCGGAACCGAAGTTGTAGAGCGCGGTCGGCCGGTAGCGCCGCGACAGATCGCAGAAGCGGGGCATCTCGGCCGGGTCGAAGTCGATGAGGATCGGCACGGTGCCGAGGCCCTGCAGCAGCCCGTACGTCGGGCCGCGGAAGGTGAACAGCACGAGCGCGACGTGGTCGCCGGGGCGGACGCCCATCCCCCACAGGTCGCGGGTGATGATCGCGGGCGGCGCCGTGCTCCGTCCCCACGCTTCGGGTACGAGCGTGGGGTCGCCAGTGGTACCCGACGTCGACATCACCGCCGTGAGTTCCGCCGGTGGCAGCGTGCAGATACCGCCGAAGGGATCGCCGCGTTCGTCCCGGAAACGTCGCAGCGCGTCCTTGTCGATGAACGGGGCGCGCTCGACGAAGTCGTCGAGGCTACGCACGTCGCGAGGGTGGACTCCCGCCTCGGTCCACGTCTGGCGGATGAGCGGCGAGTGCTCGAATGCGTGCGGAAGGAGTTCGAGCAGAAGCGACTCCTGCAACGCATGAAGCTGCGCGCGCGGCATCGTTTCGCGCGTCTCGTCGTAGAACTTGGCGTCGACGGCCGGGAGCATCACGGTGTACCCAGCGCCGGCAGACAGAAGCGCAACACGTGGGCGCGCGCGTCGGCCAGGCTCACTGGGCTCCCCCGCAGCTTGTCCTGCACCAAGGCCCACGTCACCGCGTGAATCGACCACGCGTCGCGCCACGGATCGGCGTCGGGAAACGCGGTGAGCATTTCCGCGAGCGGCGAGATCGTGGCTGCCACTATTGCGGCGAACTCGACGGGGAAGTCGACCTGCAGCCGGGTGCCTTCGTGCGCGAGCACCGCGGTGCGGCGGGCGCGCCGGGCCTCGAACCCGAGCGCGAGATTCTCGTCGATCCAGGCTTCGACCGCGGCGCGCGGCGTCGGTGCCGCGGCCAAGCGCGCCCGCAGCCGCGCAGTCGTGCGCTCGGTCTCCTGCTCGTAGATCGCGAGCACCAGCTCGTCCTTCGAACGGAAGTGGCGGTAGAACGCACGCGTCGACATGCCTGCCTCGGTTAGCACCTCGGCCACCGTCATGCCCGCTGCGCCCTGGCGTCGAAGCACGGTGAGGCCGGCGTCGATGAGCGCGCGCACCTCGGCGGTCGCGCGAGCGTTCTGGGCCTCAACGGCGCGCGCTGCGGCGCGCTCTGAAACGCTCATTTCACCTGCGAGAATGACGTTTTCACAGCGGGGTTGTCAACCGCCTGCACGGTGGGATGCACGGGTCCGGGGGGAACAGCACCGCCGGCATGCGTCGCGCCTATGTCGTTGCCTGCCGCTCGAGCGACACGATCGCGAAGGAGCGGGAACTCGGTTTCACCCACAGCCACAACGACGACATCGCCGTCCTCGACGACGTCGGCGTGGCCGGTGAGACCCGCTGACGCGGTCGGCCACGCCGGCGCCAGTGAATGAGCAACGGTTGCTCATGTCTCGCGTGAGGGATTCCCGTTTGCTGGGACTCAACGCCGGGCATCGGCCCGGCGTCACAAGGGAGCGTGCTTGGAAAGCCACGCCTCTTCTGTGAACGGCCCACGGCATCGAGGATTTCTGCCCCTTATTCGCCCGAACCTGTGAGAAGGCTGGGAAAAAAAATGGCAAAACCGTTGACAGGGGAGCGCCCCGGCAGGAACCTACCGGCACTCGCGGGAAATCTAATTCTTGGGTGGTTCGCGCGAGCCGGGAGAATCGGGGTGGCGATGTTTACGTCTTCTTTCGCGCGCTCGCGCCACGGACGGAACCGGCTGAGCACACGGGGCACCGCGCTCGTGATGAGCGTGCTGGTCGCACTGCCGGCGGCGGTGATTCTCAACGCAAGCCCGGCCGACGCGGCCGAACCGCTGCCCGCGGGCTTCGTCGATCAGATCAAGTCCGCCGGTACTGATCTCGCCGGAGTCAGCCTGCTCGACGAGCTGACCCAGACCGTGCCTGGGTTCGGCACGAACCCGGCGATGCTGCTCGGGTTGCACGAGCCGTTCAACGCGCTCAACTCGCTGGGCGCGCTGGGAGACACGGACGCGCTGGCCACCGCCGTCAACGCGCTCGACGGCGAAGGCTTCGCGTTCGAGAACGTCCAAGCCGCGGTCAACAACGGTGTGGCGACGCTCACGTTCGACTTGTCGGCCACCCGCCTCGCGCCCGCGCCCCTCGCCATCTCGACGGATGAGGTCGGCATCGCCGGCGCGACGTTCGACGTCGGCGTGACCATGCCGGCGACCACCATCACGATGGAGTTCGACCCGTCGATCGGCGCCGCACCCGACGCGTTCGCGATCACGGCCCTCCCGACCCTGTCGCTCTCGGCGACGCTCGCGGCCAACGTTTCTGAACAAATCCAGTTCGGCTTCGCCGACGCAACCGCGACCGGAACCGCAAACCTCAACACGAGCGTCGGCGTCGAGCTCGTCGACCCCGACGCCTCGGGGCGCCTCACTGGTTCTGAACTGTCCCTGCTCGCCGTGGAAGACGTCGTCGATCTCCACCTCGGTGCGGCCGCGCCCGACGACGTCGACATCGACCTCTCCCTCACCGCGGAAGCCGCCGGTACGCAGTTCGGCGGAACACTGACCGTCACCGACGCCTCGCTGTTCGCCGACCCTGAAGCCTCCATCGACGTCAGCCCCGTTGGCGCGAATCCGATCGACCTCCTCGCGAACATCAGTGCCGAGTCCGCGCTGACCTCGCTCACGCAGTTGATTTCGAGCCTGGGTCTCGCGATGTCGGGCGGCGACGTGAAGCTGCCGTTCCTTGCCGACGGCGTGTTCATTCCCGGCGACCTGGGCGCCGACGCGCAAGCGGGCTTCGCAGAGGTGTACAAGGTCATCCAGCCGATCCTCGATTACGTCGAGCCCCGCGCGGCCGGCCAGATCGTTTGCGGCACGCTCGTGCCCGACGCGCCGAGCCCAGACGAGGACGGCTTGCCGTTCGGTTCGGTGCGCGGTCTCGAGTCGGGCGACACCGTCTACTGCCGCACGTTCACGACCGACGAAGGCGCGGCGGGCACCTGGAGTGTCGAGTCGGGCAACGCGAACGTCGGACCCGCAGTCGCGAACTCGATCGGCAAGACGCCGAAGCGCAACCAGACGTTCACCATGACCGCCAACGGTGAGTTCGAAGCGTCGGCGACGTACACACCGACGGGTGGCAGCCTCACTGAGATCGTGGCGCGCCCGGACACCGTCCAAGAACTCATCTCCGAGCTCGAAGGCGCGGGCCTGATTCCGGCCGACTCCACCGACTACGACGCCGACCTCGAGTCGTTCGAGTTCTCGATCGGCACGTCCGTCGCCGGTCCGATCGAGCGCGACGTGACGATCGATGCCGGCAGCTCGCTCGTGGCGGACAGCGGGCTCACCGGTCTGTCGGCGGGTGCGGGTGCGCAAGCATCCCTCAAGATCAGCGGCATCGATGCGGGCATCACGCTCGGCCTCATCACCACCGAAGACGAAGCCGACATCAACCCGCTCGACAACGGTGAGAACGAGAACGCGCCGGGACCGGGCGACCGCTTCTACGTCCGCACCGACGGCCCCGTCCTCGAGGTCGACG
>JBEVDP010000484.1:0-2522 GCA_040513235.1 Acidimicrobiia bacterium
GTGTTGCGGATCGAGCCACTCGGCGTCGGGATCGACGAGCACTTGCGGGATCGACGCGTCGAGCCACGCGGTCGCGATCTTGCTCGTGAGTGGTGCACCGACCCGCACCACCAACTCCGGCCGAGGCGCGGCGCCGGCGCGGAGCAAGGCTTCATAGGTCGAGATGCTTGCCGGTCCGGTCCGCAACTGCGAGATGGCGTCGGCAAGCACCGGCCAACCGGCGGCCGCCGCGAAACGAGCAGCGGTCGCGGGCGCGACGCGGGCTCCCCAACCCGCGACGAGGACCCCATCGGGGTGCGCCCGTACGAGTTCGGCAAGCTGCGTGATCGTCGCGGCATCAGCGAGGCGCGTCGCGGGCGTGGTCGCGACCCACGGGCGACCGTCGGCGCGGCCCGGTGCGTCGACGAGTGCTGCACCCGTCGGCACCAACGGTTCGCGGAACGGCAGGTTGAGATGCACCGGGCCCGCGGGCGGTCCGCTCGCATGTGCCACCGCGCGGCCCGCGAGCGTTCGCCACACCGCGGCCGCGTCCTCGCGATCTTCCGGCGGACCCGGATCGCAGAACCAGCGGACGATGTCGCCGTAGAGGCGGGCCTGGTCGATCGTTTGACCCGCGCCCGACGCCCGCAGCTCAGGTGGCCGGTCGGCGGTCGTCACCAGGAGCGGGACGCGTGCGTGCGCGGCCTCCACGACGGCGGGATGGAAGTTCACGGCCGCGGTCCCCGATGTACAGACGAGGATCGCCGGCCGTCCCGTCGCCAGCCCGATACCGAGCGCGCGGAACGCAGCCGAACGCTCGTCCAGCACGACCTGCACCTGCAACCGCCCATCGCGCACCAGAGCGAGGGCGAGGGGTGCCGATCGAGATCCTGGCGCGATGACTGCATGCTCGATCCCCGCCCGGGCCCACTCGTCGACGAGCGCCGCCGCGAATGCGGTGTTGGCGTCGCGTTCCGTCATCCGCGGACCACAATGTTCGCGTGCGGATCGTGCTCGTTCCCGGCTTCACGCAAACGGCGACGTCCTGGTCCGGCGTGCGGGAGGTCGTACGCGAGGTGGCCGAGGTGACGGCGCTGCACGTGCCGCTCCACGCGACGTTCGAGGCGACGGCCGCGGCGATCGGAGCCGAGGGCGGCGAGGGCGTGTACGTCGGCTACTCGATGGGCGGGCGGTTGTGCTTGCGTCTCGCGCTCGATCGGCCCGAGCTCGTGCGCGCGCTGGTGCTCATCAGCGCGTCGCCGGGCTTGGCCGACCCGAAGGAACGGGCCGCGCGTGTCGATGCCGACGAGAAGCTCGCGCGAGTGGTCGAACGCGACGGCGTCGACGCGTTCTTGCAGACGTGGTTGGCGCAGCCGATGTTCGCATCGGTGCCGTCGGACGCGCCGGGTCTCGCCGAACGGCGGCGCTTGCGCCCCGAGTACCTCGCCGGGTGTCTGCGTGTGCTCGGCACCGGGAGCATGCAACCGCTCTGGGATCGTCTGTCCGAACTGCAGATGCCCGTCGCGCTCGTCACCGGGAAGCAGGACGAGAAGTTCGAACGCATCGCGGCGAACATGCTCCAACGGATCGGAAACAACGCCACCCACGTGCGCCTCGACGGCGGGCACGCAGTCCCCCTGGAACAACCGGCGGCGCTCGGCGACTTCGTCGTCGCGTTCGCGAGCGGCCACGGCTAGGCAACCACCAGACCAACCGCAAGCAGCGCGGCCAGCACGAGCTGGAAGCGGGCCGTCCCGATCAGGGCCCGCACGAGCGCGGGCGGATCGGAGCGAGTTCGCACCCACCGCACCGGACCGATCGCGAGCGGGGCGGCAAGCAGAGCGAGCAAGGCGGGCGGTTCGAGCACACCGCACACCACAACCGCGAGCAACGCGCCGCCGATGCACAACGCGTAGAGCGTGCGGGCTCGGGCCGCGCCGACGCGTACCGCCAGCGTGCGCTTGCCCGCGACGACGTCGGTCTCGACGTCTCGGATGTTGTTGGCGAGCAAGATCCCGCATGCCGGCAGGCCGACGGCCAGCGCTCCCCACCACGCAACCGCAGGCGCGGTTTCGTGCTGCACGTAGGCGCTGCCGAGCGTGGCGACGAAGCCGAAGAACACGAGCACCATCACCTCGCCCAATCCGATGTAACCGTATGGCTTCGGCCCACCGGTGTAGGTCGCGGCGGCGACGAGCGCGGCGGCCCCGACGAGCAACAGCCACGGATTTACGACGAGTGCCAGGACCGCGCCGACAACGGCCGCGATCGTGAACGAGACGACTGCGGCGCGGCGCACCGCCGCGGGTCTCGCGAGTCCGCTCGCGACCAGGCGGACCGGGCCGCGGCGGTTGGTGTCGGTGCCGCGCACGCCGTCGGAGTAGTCGTTGGCGTAGTTGACGCCGACTTGCAGCGCGAGGGCGACGACGAGCGCGGCGAGCGCCCGCCACCAGCGGATCGGCCCGTCGAGCGAGCCGGCCGCGGTCCCGACGAGCACCGGCGCGACCGCCGCGCCCAACGTCTTCGGGCGCGCCCCCTCGAAC
>JBEVDP010000485.1:0-4841 GCA_040513235.1 Acidimicrobiia bacterium
CCCGCAAGCGCCTTCAGATCGAGCGTGGCCGCGACCGGAAGGATCGCGACGACGTGACGGCTTTCGCCCGTCGCGACAAGCAGCGTCTTGAACACCCGCGCCGCGTCGACGCCGAGCGCAGTCGCCGCCTCGAGTCCGTAGTCGGCGCCCCTTTCCCGCGCGTACTCGTGCAATGTGAACGCGATACCGGCCCGCTCCGCAGCAACCGTCGCGGGTGTGCCCGTCGCCATGCGTCGAAGCTACCGAGCCGCGCGCTGGCGCGATGTGAGCAGACGCCAACGAGGCGGCGAGCGTCAGCGAGCTCGCGGGAGCGATGAGCGTCCGCGGGCGGGGTATCCCCGCCCGCAGCGAGTGCGACCCGTAATAATGGAAGCGGCCCCGGGGGGTCGGGGCCGCTTCACTCGAGGCCGGCGCTGGGCGGGGGACGAGCGCCGGCCGATGCAGACGGTGGGGGAACCAGTCTGCGGGGGTTCGGTTCAGGCAGCCTTGTCCGCGGCCGCCAATTCGGTGGAACGCATCGCGTCGAGCGTTGCGTCCCACCGGAGACGATTTGCCAACCAGCGGAGAGCAGTGCGCTCGTAGTTGCTCGACGACGGGGTGGATTCGGCTGTCGGCGTTGCCGGCATAGCCGGACCTCCCGAGGCTGGTACGGTTGCTAGAGCGGTTGCTCCAGCGTTGTGACTCTGCGAGTGTATGCTCTCAATGTTGGGACTGTCAACTCCGGGAGACGGCGTGGGCGAAGGGTGCTGGCGGATCGACGAGCTCGCCCAGGCGTCAGGCCTCACCGTCGACACGATCCGGTACTACGTGCGCGAGAAGCTGCTCCCCCCGCCCGAACGTGCGGGCCGGCACAAGCTCTACGGCCCCGACCATCTCACCCGAATCGAGCGCATTCGCGACCTCCAGGCCCAGCGCTTCTCGCTCGCGGCGATCCGAGCCCTGCTCGACACCGACCGGCCCGGCCTCGAGCGTCTGCTCGCGTCGGACACGGGCCGTCAGTACACGCGAGACGAACTGATCGAACGGGCCGGCGTCGCGGCTGAGGTCGTCGACGGCCTGCATGAAGTCGGCTTGCTCCCCGACCCCGCGGAAGTCGGTCACGAGGCGTACGACGAGTCCGACCTCGCCGCGCTGCGCGCCGTCGCGGAGCTGCAGGAGATCGGGATGACGCACGAGATTGTCATCGCGCTCGGCGAGATCTACGTCCGCCACCTCCGAGCACTCCAGCGTGACGTGCACGCGATGCTCGCCGGCCAAGACCGAGAAGGTTGGGACCCCGTCGAGCTCGAAGCAATCCAGCGCAGGCTGACCGCGAACTCCGAGCGCATGATCGCCGCCGTCGACCAGGTGCTCAACTACGTGCACCAGCGGATGGTGCAACGGCTGACACTCGAAGCGATCCAGACCGCGGCCGACACCGGCACCGGCGTCGGCGGCGTCAAGAACGTCTAGCGCCGTGCCCTAACCACACAACTGATGTGAGGTTCTGCACGCGCGACTACGTGTCGAGGTTCCAGATGCGCGTTGCGTTGCCGCCGGTGATGAGCGCCTTCTCGTCGACAGGGATGTGACCCATCGTCTCCTCGATCACCTTGCGCGAGTACGGCCAGTCGTTGCCGTGGTGCGGGTAGTCGCTCGACCACATGATGTTGGCGACACCAGCTTGGTGACGGAGCGCGATGCCCGAACGATCGGTGATGAACGATGCCGCGTTGTTGCGGTACCAGTACGCCGACGGTGCTTCAGTGAGCGGGAGGTCACCCCAGACTCGGTTGCGCCACCAGCGGTCGTCGAGCGATTCGAGCAGGTGCGGGATCCAACCCACGCCAGTTTCGATCCAGCAGATCTGCAACGCGGGAAAGCGCTCGAACACGCCGGTGAACAACATCGCGCAGATGTTGCCCGCGGCCATCGAGAACACGTGGCTCATGCCGCCGATCGCCTTGGCGCGGGTCGCCTCACTGCTCATGTTGTAGAGCTGGTTGCCCGACTTCGCCGCGGCCTTGCGTCCGTTCGCCCGTTGGCGCCGGCTGATGATGTTGATGTGCACCGACACCGGCACGCCCTCGTCGACTGCGGCGGCCCAGAACGGGTCGTCGTCTCGCGACAGGTTGTTGTTGCCCGACGGCCAGTTCGAGATCAGCACGCCCTTGGCGCCGCGTGCGTTCGCCTTGCGCAACGCGTCGATGGCTTGGTCGATCCCGAGCGACGGGATCTGCGCGAGCCCGATCAGACGCTTCGGGTCCGGCGCGCAGAACTCCTCGAACAAGAAGTTGTTGTAGGCCTCGATGCCGGCGAGCACGAAGTCGTCGTCATCATCGCCGAGGAAGTGCGACATCGTGCGCTGCGGCGGAAAGAGGATCTCGGCGCGCACACCATCGTGGTCCATATCGGCGAGCCGGGCGGCGCCGTTGTAGCAACCCTCGCGCGCGTCTTCGTACGTGACGCCGTACCAGCGGAACTTGTCGAACGGCATGCCGGGTGTCGCGACGAGACCGATCGGATCAGGGTCACCGCCGACGGCCGTGAGCCACGCGTCGCCGCCCTCGTGGTCCTTCACGAGCCGGGGCGCCTTGTCGCGCCACTTCGACGGGAGCCAGTTGGCCCAGATGTCGGGCGGCTCGAGGATGTGACAATCGGCATCGACGATACGACTCGTTGCAGCGCTCGCCATTGTGGACCCTCCCCGACCTGACGTTCGTGTCAGCTTAGAGGGCGGGGCGCGCCGCGAGCCACGGTCGCGATCTCCGCCGGCAACCGCACACGGCGGCCCGAGATGGTCGGGAACGCACCCGTACACTGACCCGCCGTGCCCCAGGCCTTGTTGCACGGAATCAACGTCGTCGACCTCGCGGATGACCCCGGCGCGCGCGCCGCGCGCGTTCTGGGTGACCTCGGTGCGGCGGTCGTGCGTATCGTCCCGCCGAGCGGCGACCCTCTCACCGGCAACGTCGCCGCCGCGTGGAACGCGGGCAAGGACGTCCGCGCGCTGGCCCAGAACGATCCCGAATTCCGAACGTTGCTCGCGCAGGCCGACATCGTCTTCGACACGCCCTATGCGCCTGGCGTGCACGTCCTCGATCCGTCAGATGCGCCCGAGGCCGTGTGGGTGTCGATCACGCCGTTCGGGCTCGACGGCCCGCGCGCGGATTGGCGCGCGACCGATCTCGGCGTCATGGCCGCGTCCGGGAACATGTTCTGCACGGGAAATCCTGATCGCGCACCGGTTCGCTGCACCGAGCCGACTGGGTACGCGCACACCGGTCCCGAGGCCGCGTTCGCGGCCTTGACCGCACTGTGGACGGGAGCGGCGCCGCGCGTCGACGTCTCGATGCAAGAGGTCGTGCTGATCGCGAACATGGCGACACCCGCGCGCTTCCCGCAGACCGGCTTCCGCGGGCAGCGACGCGGGGCCGACATCGGACGGACCCGCGAGATCTGGCCGACCAAGGACGGCTTCGTCTCGTTCGGGTTGCGGGGCGGCAAGGCCCGGGTGCCGAGCCTCGAGTTGATCTCGGAACTCGCCGGTCTCCCGCCGCGCGATTGGCACGGCTACAACCAGAACACCGCGACCGACGGAGAGCTGCGGGAGATCGAAACTGCGGTCGCCGCCTATTTCGCGCAACACACGATGCAGGAGCTGTACGACATCGCGTGCGAGACCAATCTGATGCTCGCACCCGCGAACTCGCCCCGCGAGATCTACGCGTCGGCCCAACTCGCGGCGCGCGACTTCTTCGGGCCGGATCGCTTGCCGCGCGCCTTCGTGCGCATCGCCTCAGCCGACGGCGAAGCCGCCCCCGCCGGCCCCGCACCCTGCGCTTGGAGCCCGAGGGACAAGGTTTCGCCGGCCGCATCCAAACCCGTCGGCAATCCGCGCGGCGCGTGGGCCGGTCTGCGCATCCTCGAATTCGGTTCCGGCGCCGCGGGCCCGATCGCGACGCGCTATTTCGCCGAGCACGGCGCCACCGTGTTGCGCATCGAATCACGCTCGCGACCCGACTTCCTGCGTGTCTACGCGCTGGGGCCTGACAACCCGCACGGTCTCGAGGGCGCACCGATGTACGACGGCTTGAACGTCGGGAAGCGCAACCTGACGCTGAACCTGAAGCACCCCGACGCGGTAGCGCTCGTGCGCCGGCTCGTCGTGGAGTGGGCCGACGCCGTCGCCGAGAACTTCGCGCCCCGAGCGATGCGTGGGTTCGGCCTCGACTACGACGCCCTCGCCGAGTTGCGCTCCGATCTCGTCATGGTGAGTGCCTGCCTGAACGGCCAGAACGGGCCTCACAAGGACTATCCCGGCTTCGGTGGGCAGGGTTCGGCGCTCGCCGGTTACAACATCCTCACCGGGTGGCCGGACCGCGAGCCCGTTGGCCCCAGCGGCACGATCACCGACTCGCTCGCGCCGCGCTTCGTCGCCTCCGCGCTCGCCGCCGGGTTGCTCTACCGGCGGCGTACCGGGCGCGGCGTGTACCTCGACGTTTCGCAGGTGGAAACCGCGATCTGGTCGCTCACGCCCTGGCTCCTCGACTACGCACGCGACGGTGAGACCCGCGTGCGGGCCGGCAACAGTCACGCCCAGGCGGCGCTGCACGGCGCGTTCGCGTGTGCCGACGAGGGTGACCTGAGCGACCGGTGGGTTGCGATCGCATGTTGGACCGCCGACGAGCTGGAGCGCCTGCGCGCGATCGCGGGAGACGACGTCGCGGCGTGGACGCGCGAGCGGACGCGAATCGAGGTCGCTGAACAGCTGCAGGCGGCCGGCATCGAAGCGGTGCCCGTCGCCGACTTCGGCGATCTGCACGACGATCCGCAGCTCGCGGCGCGCGGCCACTTCGAGC
>JBEVDP010000486.1:0-2692 GCA_040513235.1 Acidimicrobiia bacterium
GCCCGGGCCGCGGCCCACGCGGCCGGGAAATCCGCCCGCGCCCTTGCTGCGGCTGCTGCTTCACGTTCCGCGAGCATCCCGGCCGCGAACGCCTCGGGTGCGCTGCACTCGTGCGCAGTCTTGGCCAACCACGCGCGCGCAACGACCGCGTCCTGGTGCTCGCCGAGGACATCCTGCACCGCGGCAACCGTCTTCGCGAACCGCAGGGCGCGTTTTCCGAAGACCGCCGCGGCCGCTTCGGCGGCGTAGCGCGTCCGCTTGGCCATGATGCGGAGTTCGTGCAACGCCTCGTCGGCAGGTGAGTCGCCGAGGTCGGTGACCGCGGCCTTCAACTTCCGCCACGGTTTCTGCACGACTCCCGGCACCACGTCGACTGCGAGTTCCGTGGCACGTTCGGTGAGGTTGGGCGCGGTGACGGCCGCGTCGAGGAGGTCGCGCAGCGCGTTGTAACGCGGCGAGGCGAGCGCCGACAGCATCTCGGTACGCGCGCCTTCCCAGTCAGCGAGCAAGCGGCACACGACGCGTTCGGCTGCGTCTTGCTCGGAATCGGGCAGCGCGCGCTCGTCGGCGCGCAGACGCTGGAGCAGCACCTCGATGTCGCGGACCGCGCCCAGCTCGCCGCCGAGCCAGGCCAGCTCCGCGCGTACGTCGCTCGTCCACTCGGGATCGCAAAATGCATGGAACGTCTTCAGATCGGAGCGCAGCCGCCTCGCCGCAACTCGCGCCTGGTGCACGTCTTCCGGGTCACCGCCGCGTCGCGCACCGTCCTCGTGCTCGTGCAGCCGTTCTACGGCGTCCGCAATCGCGACGTGAATCACATCGGCGACGCGAGCTTTCCGGTCGAGCTGCGGCATCAGTCGGTGGCGCGCGCCTTCGCGCGTGCGACTGCGAGCTCTTGGAACCGTTCGTGCGACTCGCACCCGACGACGGGCTCCGCCTTGTGCCAGGTTCCGTCGGCGGCGAGCGTCCACGCGAGGACGTCGTCGGCGAGATTCAGCTCGAGGATCTCGTCGAGCCGCGCCTGCAGGCGGGGTTCGGTCACTCTCAGCATCGCCTCGACGCGACGGTCGAGATTGCGGCCCATCATGTCGGCCGACCCGATCAGGTATTCGACGCCGTCCGCACCCGGTTCGCCGAACCGCAGGATGCGCGAGTGCTCGAGGTACCGCCCGACGATCGACCGCACCGTGATGTTCTCCGAGAGCCCGGGGACGCCGGGCCGCAAGCAGCAGATACCGCGCACGATCAGTTGGATGCGCGCGCCAGCAGCCGACGCCGCGTACAGCTCGTCGACGATGGCGGCGTCGGCAAGGGAGTTCATCTTCATCGTGATACGACCAGTGGGGTGGGCTTGGCCGCGGATGAGTTCCACGAGCGCGCCGCGCAGATGCATCGGCGCGTCGACGAGCCGCCGGTACTCGCCCGGCCGGCTGTACCCGGTGAGATGGTTGAACAGCTCGCTCAGGTCGGCGCCGAGGTCGGGGTCGGCCGACAAGACGCCGAGATCTTCGTACGTCGTGGCGGTCTTCGGGTTGTAGTTGCCCGTACCGAAGTGGCAATAGCGGCGGATGCCGTCAGCTTCTTGGCGCACGACAAGCAGGATTTTGGCGTGTGTCTTGAGCCCGACGAGGCCGTACACGACGTGCGCGCCGGCTTGCTCCAGCATCCGGGCTCGTTCGATGTTCGCCTGTTCGTCGAAGCGGGCCTTCAGCTCTACCAACGCGACGACCTGCTTGCCGGCTTCGGCAGCCTTCACGAGCGACTGCACGATGCCTTCCTCGTCGCCGCCCGTGCGGTACAAGGTCTGCTTGATCGCGAGGACCGCGGGGTCGCGCGCGGCTTGATCCACGAACGCTTCGATCGACGTGCTGAAGGCGTCGTACGGGTGGTGCACCAGCACGTCGCCGTTGCGCAGCGCCCACCAGAAGTCGGCTTCGTCACCGCCGGACAGCACCGGCGGCGTCTGCGGTGCGAAGCTGGCGTATTTCAACTCCGGACGCCGCAGCGCATACAACGCCCACAGCCCCGACAGGTCGAGCGGACCGTCGACGATGTAGACGTCTTGCGCGGTGAGTTCGAGTTCGCGGCCCAGCAAGTCGAGCACGTCGGGTGTCATGTGCGAGTCGACTTCGAGGCGCACGGCCGCACCGAACTTGGTGCGTTGCCGCAGGACGGACTCCATCGCCGCGAGGAGGTCCTCGCCTTCGTCGGCGAGTTCGAAGTCGGCGTCGCGAGTCACCCGGAACGGATAGCGCGCGAGCACTTCCATTCCGGGGAACAATGCGTCGAGATGCGCCGCGATCACTTGTTCCAACGCGACGAAACGGGTGTTGCCGGGCAAGGCCACGAACCGGGGGAGCAACGGCGGCACTTTGACGCGCGCGAACCGCTGCTCGCCGGTATTGGGGTCGCGGACCGCGACGGCAAGGTTCAGCGACAGGTTGGAGATGTAGGGGAACGGATGCGCGGGGTCGACCGCGAGCGGTGTGAGCACCGGGAAGATGCGGTCCTCGAAGACGCGGGTGAGTTGCGCTTGGTCGTCGGCGCTGAGGTCGCCCCAGTCGGCGAACTCGACGCCCGCCTCTTGGAGCGCGGGAACGACTTCCTTGGTGAACACACGCGCCTGGCGAGCCACGAGATCCTCGACCCGCGCTCGTATCGCGCGCAGCTGTTCGACCTGGTCGAGTCCGTC
>JBEVDP010000487.1:0-5546 GCA_040513235.1 Acidimicrobiia bacterium
GCGAGCGAGCACCGCGTCAGCGCGCGTGGCCAACAACTCCTGCAGCGAGTCGTCGCCGAGCAGCGCGTACTTCACGACCTCGCCGAGCCCGCAGCGGTACTCACGGTCGGGCAACGTGGCGAGAACGGCCGGGTCGGCAAGCACCGCGAGCGGTTGGTGGAACGCACCGACAAGGTTCTTGCCCTCTGGGAGATTGACCGCGGTCTTACCGCCGATCGCGGCGTCGACCATCGCGAGCAACGTGGTCGGTACTTGCACGACGTCGAGCCCGCGGTAATAGACCGAGGCCGCGAAGCCCGCCGTGTCGCCGACCACCCCGCCGCCCAGCGCGATCACCGCATCACTGCGCAGCAGCCCCCAACCCGCAAAGCCGCGGCACAACGCGTCGACCCCCGCGAGTGACTTGTCTTCCTCGCCGTCGCCCATGAAAAAGGTGTGCTGCTCGACGCCGGCCTGTTCGAGCGCGGCGGCGACGCGGTCGAGATGCACGCTCGGAATGCGTTCCTGGCTGACGATCGCGACGCGGCGCCGACCCTCGAGCACTGGCGCGAGCTCGTCGATCGCGCCGTCGCCGACGACGACGTCGTACCCACGTCGGTCGAGGTCGACGCGGATCCGTTCAACCACGAGCGTGCTCCGCAAAGGCACGCAGGACGGCATCGACAACCGCGTCCACGTCGGAACCTTCGGTGTCGATTGCGACATGCGACGCCGCTTCGTACGCAGGTTCACGCACCGCACCGAGCCGGTCGAGCGCCCCGACGGGATCGCCGGCCAGCAGCGGCCGGTCGGCCCCGGACCCCACGCGTGCCGCGAGCGCCGCGGTCGATGCCCGGAGCCACACGACGACGCCCGCCGCCCGCAACCCCCGGCGATTGTCGGGGTCGTTCGTGGTGCCGCCACCGCATGCGATCACGAGCGGATCCGGCGACGCGCACACGTCCGCCACCGCCTGCCGTTCGAGCGCCCGGAACGCGGGTTCGCCGTACACCGCGAAGTACTCCGGGAACGGCATTCCGGCCAGGGCGACGACGACGTCGTCGGTGTCGACGAACGGGCGCTCGAGCCGAGTCGCGCACTCGCGCCCGACGGTCGTCTTGCCCGCGCCCATGAGCCCGACGAGGACGAGATGGTGCCCGGTCACGTGAGCGACGCGCGGTAGGCGTCGTGATTGCGCACGAACTCGGAGAGCGAGTCGCCCCCGAACTTGCGCAATGCCTCCGACGCCAGCACGAGCGCGACCATCGTCTCGGCCACGACGCCCGCAGCCGGGACCGCGGTGACGTCGGTCCGCTCCTTGAACGAGACGGTTTCTTCCTTCGTCTCGACGTCGACGGTTTTGAGCACCGGCCGGTTCAGCGTCGCCAGCGGCTTCATCGCGACGCGGGCAACGAGGAGATCGCCGGTGGTCATGCCGCCTTCGATGCCGCCCGCACGCGCCGACTCGCGGCGGTATGTCCCAACGCCTGGGTCCCACGCGATTGCGTCGTGCGCCTCGCTCCCCCGCCGCGCGGCGAGAGATTGCCCTTCGCCGATCTCGACGGCCTTCATCGCCTGGATGCTCATCAGCGCCTGGGCCAGCAGCGCGTCGATGCGGCGATCCCAATGGACGTGCGACCCGAGGCCGGGCGGGACGCCGTAGCCGAGGACTTCGAGCACGCCGCCGAGCGAGTCACCCGCCTTGGCCGCTTCCTTGATCTCGCGGATCATGTCGTGCTCCGCATCGGTGTCGAAGCACCGCACCTCGGACGCGTCCACAGCAGCCAAATCAGCGGGCGTGGGCCGGCGCTCGACCGACGCGTGCGCGGCACCCAACTGCACGACGTGGCTCAGCACCGCGATGTCGATGCGGGTGAGCAACGCTTTGGCCAGCGCGCCCGCCGCCACGCGTGCCGCCGTTTCGCGCGCACTCGCACGCTCCAGCACGTCACGCGCGTCCGTGAACCCATACTTCTGCATGCCCGCGAGGTCAGCGTGCCCAGGCCGCGGCTGCGTGAGCGGCGACGCGGTCTGCCCCGGCGCCGATGACATCTCCTCGGCCCAGCGCCCGGTCGCCCACTCGCTGTTGCGGACGAGGATCGCGACCGGCGAACCGAGCGTGCGGCCATGGCGCACGCCGCCGAGGAACTCGACCTCGTCGGTCTCGAACCGCATGCGGGGCCCGCGGCCGTACCCGAGGCGCCGGCGCGCCAGTTCGGCCGCGACGTCGCCGATCAGGATCGGGAGCCCGGCGGGGAGGCCTTCGACCGTCACCACCAAGGCGGGGCCGTGCGACTCGCCCGCAGTCAAGAAGCGAAGCACGCCCGGAAGGATAGGTGAGCGCTTCCCGCGCCCGGATGTCCTTCGGCCCGACACCGCGGGTCAGAGCGCGGGATCGAACGGGTTCCATCGGCCGCAGCTCGTCAAACGGATCTACGTCCCGGTGTAGGCGTCGACCAACGGCTGGCCGACGAGGATGAACGTCATGGCGCCGGCGGCGAGGAAGGGGCCGAAGGGGATGTGCTTGCGGCGCTCGTGGCGCCCGAGCGCGATCAGAGCGACCCCCACGACGGCCCCGTAGAGGAATCCGGCGAAGAGCCCGAAGAACACGTGCAGCCAGCTGATCCAACCCAAGAAGCAGCCCAGCAGGAACGAGAGGCGCACATCGCCGAAGCCCATGCCCCGCGGCGAGATGATGTGGATGACGTAGAAGACGGCGAAGGCCGCGGCCCCGCCGCCGAGCGCCCGGCCGAACGCGCCGATCTCGCCTTCGAGCGCGCTGCCGGCCAAGAGCAACGGCAGCGAGATGAACCCGACCGGGTAGAGCACCCGGTTCGGCAACAAGAAGGTGTCGAGGTCGATCACGGAGAGGGCAACGAGCCCGGCAGTGAACGCGAGATATGCGGGCAACACCCAGGCCTCGTCGGCGAACCGGGCACCGACCGCGGCGAACAACAGGCCGGTGAGGAGCTCGACCGCCGGGTAGCGCGCCGAGATCCCGACGCCGCAATACCGGCACTTCCCCCGCAACAGCACCCACGACAGCACGGGAACGTTGTCGCGCGCGGCGAGGCGCGTGTCGCACGACGGACAGTGCGACGGCGGGGCGACGATCGATTCGTTGCGCGGCACCCGCCAGATGACGACATTGAGGAACGATCCGATCAGCAGGCCGAACAGGCCGCAGATCGCCGCAGAGAGGCCGGGCATCGGGGCGAGGCTAACGGCACTCACGCCCGCGCGGAGCGTGGCCGTCGGGGGGATGACCGCCGCGGACTGCGCCCTTCGGGCAGGATCTGCGGCCGTGCCCACCCGCCGCCTCTGGACGATGCTGATCGTGAGCGCGCTCGTGCTCGTCGTCGGCCGGATCGTGCTCCTCGGCCCCGAACGCTGCCCGCCTCCGAGTGCGGCCGAGGCCCGGGCCGCCGCCGCCGCCGCGGCTGGATGGCTGGCAGACAACCAGCGCCCCGACGGCACGTACACGTACGCCGTCGACCGCGCGGGCCGCGATCTCGGCGACTACAACATCGTCCGGCACGCGGGCGTGACGCTCTCGCTCTACCAAGCCGCCCGCGCCGCTGCCGACGACGACCTGCTGGCGGCGGGCGACCGCGGCCTCGCGTGGATGGTCGACCGCCTCGCTGAGCGCGACGACTGGGTTGCGTTGGCGCAGGGCTCCGACGCCCCGCTCGGTGGCAGTGCATTGCTGCTCGCCGCGCTCGCCGAGCGGCGGGAGATGACCGGCGACACCATCTACGACGACACGATGCGCGGTCTCGGGCGCTTTCTCGCGTCGCTCCAAAAGGAGAACGGCGATTTCTACACGCGCACGAACGTGCGCACCGGCGAGCCGGATCGCGTCGGTATCTCGCCGTACTTCGCGGGTGAGGCGCTCTGGGCGATCGCACGGTTGCAGAACGCGCTACCCGATCGCCTGTTCCGCACGACCGCGGAGCAGGCCGCGCGCTTCATCTCCACCGAACGCAACGACCTCGACTTCGTACCCGTCGCGCCCCTGAACGATCACTGGGGTTCGTATGGATTCGCGGAGATGGCCGACTGGCCGCTCGGAGACGCCGAAGCCGACTACGCCCGTTCCGTGTACGGGCGCTTCCAACTGTTGATCCGGTGGGAGGCCACCAAAGACGCCGGCGCGCCGTACTCGTGGACGCACGGACCGGAACGTCGAGCCGCCGCGCTGGGCACATGGGTCGAAGGCCAAGGCGCCCTGGCCCGCCTCGCGCGCGTCGACGACCGGCTCGACGATCTGGCCGGCCTCACCCTCGACAGCACGCGGTGTGGCGCCGGGGTGCTCGTCGAACGTCAGCGCGACTCCGACGACGTCGCGACCGACGGCGCGTGGTTCACCGACGACGAGACCCGCATGGACGACCAGCAGCACGCGATCTCAGGCCTGCTCGCCCTCGCATACTTGCTCGAGGAGACCTGAGTGACGTGAACGACCTGCTGCAGTTGACGATCTTCATCGCGCTGTTGCTCGATCCGCTCGCGAGTTCGATCGCGGCGCGCGTGCTCGCGTCGGATCGGCCGCCGCGCGACGCGTCGGTGATCATCGCCGGCGGCGCCCTGATCGCGTTCGCGGTGCTCGCCGGCCTGACACTGCTCGCCGATCCATTGCTCGACGCGCTCGACATCTCGGCGCCGGCCGCGCTGCTCGCGGCGGGACTCGTCGTGATGGTCCCCGCGCTCGACCTGCTGTGGCAGACGCCCGGCAACCGCGTTCGGCCCGCGCCCGACGCCCGCGCCGAACGGCTCGCGCTGTTTCCCTACGGCATACCGGCTCTGGCGTCGCCGGCGCTGGCCGTCGCCGTCATCGCCTGGGCGGCGATGGAGGGGACGGGCGCGACCATCGGCGCGACCGCGATCGCGCTCACGGCCGTCACGGCCGGGGTGTTCGCCTGGCGCGGCCCGCCCACAGGCCGCGGCGCGCGGGTCGGTGGTGCGTTCATGGGGGCGGCCATGGCCCTGCTCGCCCTGGACCTCGTGCGCGACGGCGTGATTGCGACCTGATCCGCCGCGTCGCCGACCGCGGCGCGACGATGGAGACATGCGTCGCACCCGCTCGCTTCTCGCGGCGGCCTTGATCGTCGCGGCTCCAGCCGTCGTCGTCGCAGACGCCGAGCCCGCGAGCGCACACGGCATCGGCGGCCGCGAACCGACGAACGTGCGGGTGCGTGTGCTTGCCGTCGAACCCGCAGTCGCCGGTGTCGACGTGAACGTCGTCGACGCGGGCACCCGGCTGGAGCTCTCCAACACCTCCGACACCGACGTGGTCGTGTTCGGCTACGAAGGCGAGCCGTATCTCCGGGTCGGGCCCGATGGCGTGTTCGAGAATGCGCGCTCGCCCGCGGTGTTCCTCAATCGCACGCTCAACCCACCCGCCGAGTACCCGGATCGGTACGACCCCGAAGCCACGCCCGAGTGGCGGCGCATCGACGACGGCACGCGCCTGGCCTGGCACGACCACCGCGCCCACGCAATGACCGACGGCGCATTCGAAACGTCGAACTGGACCGTGCCCATGGAAGCCGCGGGCGCGCCGCTCC
>JBEVDP010000488.1:0-7016 GCA_040513235.1 Acidimicrobiia bacterium
GGCACCTGAGCCCACCGTCAACCATGCGACCGCCGTGGTGAATCGGTGCGGTGTCGCACGCTCGTCGGCCTCGTCACGAACTTCCCGACTGACAAGCACGACGGAGATCAGGGCCAGCACGATGCCGCAGCAGGCGATCACCGACGGCCGCTCCCCCAGGGCCACGCCGAAGCCAACGGGCACGCCGGCGACCAGGATGGCCGTCAACGGCGACACCAGTGACATGGGGCCCGCCGCGAGCGCGGCGTAGAACCACCACACGCCGAACGCCTGGCTGATCCCGCACAACGACCCCCAGACGATCGCAGGGGTCGACACCTCCCCGCCGAACGCGAACGCGAGTGCCGTGAGCAACACCATCGCGACGGGGTAGGACACCAGGACCACCCGCAGTGCGGCCACCCGGCGGGACGCGACGCCCCCGACGAAATCACTGACCCCGTAGCCGATCGCGGAGAGCAACGCGAAGACGACGCCCATCACGAGCGCGTGCTCATCGCGGCCCGAGGCCGGTCAGGTCATGCCCTTGCGGCGACGCCCCAGCTCGCGAGTGACCTCGCGGTCGGCGTCCCGCTTCGCCATGTCCTGGCGCTTGTCGTGCGCCTGCTTGCCGCGCGCGAGCGCGATCTCCACCTTCACCTTGCCGTCGAAGAAGTACAGCGAGAGCGGCACCAGCGTCAGATTGCCGTCGCGAATCTTGCCGATGAGATTGTCGATCTCGCGGCGGTGCATCAGCAGCTTGCGGTTGCGGCGTACGGCGTGGTTGGTCCAGCTGCCTGCGTGATACTCCGGGATGTGCAGGTTTCGCAGCCAGACCTCGCCGTCGTCGACGGTCGCGAACGCGTCCGCCATCGACGCCTGACCCTCGCGGAGGCTCTTCACCTCGGTGCCCACCAGCGCCACGCCGGCCTCGAACGTCTCGAGGATCGCGTAGTTGTGGCGTGCCTTGCGGTTGCTCGCCACGATGTGCTTCGTGCCGGGCTTGCCGAACTTGGTTGCGCCGGTGGATTTCTTGGCCATCGCTAATCCCGGACGTACAGCCGCAGCGTCGCGTAGGCGGTGACACCGGCCATGGCGAGAGCCGTGAACAACAGGATCGGCGAGATGTAGAGGATGTCCGCGTAGTCGATCCTCGCGATCAGATTGGCTTGGTAGAACTGGCTGAGCGCGTCCTCGAGGAACGCCGCCCGCACCACGATCAGCCCGACGATGGCGATGATCACGCCGATCAACGAGGCGAGCATCGCCTCGACGAGGAACGGTAGTTGGGTGTACCAGCGTGTCGCACCAACCAGTCGCATGATGCCGACCTCGGTTCTTCGGGTGTAGGCAGCGACTTGAACCATGTTGGCGATCAACAGAATTGCGCCGATGGCCTGGACCAGCGCCACCGCGAACGCGGCACTGCTCAGCCCGTCGAGCACGGCGAACAGTCGGTCGATCAGATCCTTCTGGTTGGTGACGTTGAGCACGCCCGGCGTACCGACGAACGCGTCGTCGAACTCCTTGTGCTGCTCGGGATCGTTGAGTTTGACGATGAAGGACGCAGGGAAGGCGTCCTTTCCGGCCACGTCCTTGTACTGCGGAAACTTCTTGATCGCGTCGTTGTATGCGTCGTCGCGGTTCAGGAAGCGCACCGACTTCACGTCGTCGCGGTCCTCGATCTGCTTGCGCAACGCGGTACACGGATCCACGTCGCACGTGGGGTCGTTGGCCGACACGTCGTTGGTCAGGAAGACCTGGCTCTCCACGCGGTCCAGATAGATCGCACGGGAACTCTCGGCCAGACGAACGACGAGCAGACCGCCACCGAACAGGCCGATGGAGATCGCGGTCGTCAGGATCATGGCGAGAGTCATGGTGACGTTGCGACGAAGTCCCGTGAGGACCTCGTTGATGAGAAAGCCGAAGCGCACTAGCGATCCATTCCGTAGATGCCGCGCTGCTCGTCGCGGATCAGGCGGCCCAGCTCGAGTTCGATGACGCGCTGGCGCATCGAGTCGACGATGTGGTGATCGTGTGTCGCCATCAGCACCGTCGTACCGGTTCGGTTGATCCGCTCGAGCAGATCCATGATGTCCTTGCTGGTTTCGGGATCCAGGTTTCCGGTGGGCTCGTCGGCGAGCAGGACCAGCGGACGGTTGACGAAGGCTCGGGCGATCGCGACGCGCTGCTGCTCACCGCCGGAGAGTTCATTGGGCAGGCGGTTCGCCTTGCCGTTGAGGCCGACCATCTCGAGCACGTCGGGCACGACCCGGTTGATCACGTCCGAACGCTTGCCGATGACCTCGAGCGCGAAGGCGACGTTCTCGAACACCGTCTTCTGTTGCAGCAGACGGAAGTCCTGGAACACGCACCCAAGCACCTGACGCAAGCTGGGGATGTGTCGACCGCCGAGTTTGTTCACGTGGAACTTCGACACCTGGATGTCGCCGGTGGTCGGTTGCTCGGCAGCGAGCAGCAGTCGCATGAACGTCGACTTGCCCGATCCCGACGGCCCGATCAGGAAGACGAACTCGCCCTTTTCGATCTTGAGCGAGACGTTGTCAAGGGCTGGCCGTGCCGAGGATTTGTACTGCTTGCTGACACGGTCGAGGGTGATCATCACGGCACGCCAGTGTAGCGGGGCCAGGCTGGGATGCCTGACTACCTCGGCGCGGGCAGCGGTGTTGGCGCCGAACTCGGGATCGAGGCCGACGTCGTCGGGGTCGGGTTCACCGCCGTCGTCGTGACGGTCGGAGTACCCGTGACGGTCTGTGGCGGGAGCGTGCCGGTGCCGTCCGGGTCGATGACCGTCGTGGGAGACACCGTCGAGCTGGTCTCGGTCGGGCTCGTCTCCGTGGTGGTGGGCGTCGTCGTCCTCGGCGTGGTCGTGGTGGTCGTCGTTGGCTGGACGTAGGTCCGCGGCACCCACGTGTAAGCGGGATCGGGGACGAACCCCGGCGGCACCACCTGCGTCTCCGGCGCCGTGGGCGCGGGCGGAGTCGGCTGGTACGCGTTGTGCAGCCACGCGATCGCCACGAATGCCACGATCAGGCTGGCGGTCGAAGTCCGGATGCGCCCGTTGATGATGTATCCCGGCCAACCATGGTCGGGGCGGCGGCGGGTGAGCCACTTCCAGAAGGTCACGGGCGGTCCTCCGAATCCGTCTGTTCGGTGGACGAGCTGACGGTCGCAGAACTCGGGATCGTATTCACCACGGGAGAGCTGTCGGCGGGGGTGACGATGCCTGCCCTGATCAACGCCGCGACGACCAGCAGGCGAAGCCGGCGGCCCACTTCGAACTGCTTGCCAGGAAGCGTCCGCGCGACCATCCGCAGATTCACCGTGTCGAGCTCGATGCTCTCGACACCCATCACCTGGGGCGCGTCGAGCAGCAGCTTGCGCAGGCTCGCGTCCGCCATCGCTGCCTCGCTGACACCGTGCAGCAGCCCGTCGACCGACGTCAGGTCGGCGCTCGTGGGGACCGGGATGTCGACGACCGCGCGAGCCCAGTCCTTCGACAGGTTCATCGTCTTGACGATCTGGCCGTTGGGGATGGTGAACACCTCCCCCTCCGTTGACCGAAGTTTCGTGACGCGCAGCGTGACGTCCTCGACCGTGCCCTCGGCGGGTGCGGCGATTCCCGCCACCGTCAGCGCCACCAGGTCACCGAAGCCGTACTGCTTCTCGGTGATGACGAAGAAGCCCGCCAACAGGTCCTGCACGATGCGCTGAGCGCCGAAGCCGAGTGCGGCGCCGAGGACGGCCGCGGGGGCTACCAGTGATCCAACGGGGATGGCGATGACGTCGGTGATCTCGACCAGCACGACCACCAGGACCACCGCGATCGAGACCCAGGAGATGACCGATGCCACCGCTTGGCGGTGTTTGGCGGTCTCGGTGCGCACCAGCTGATCGGTTTCCTGGAAGTCCGCGTCGATGCGACGGGAGATCTTCGCCGCGGCCCAGTTGATGAAGCGCGCGACCAATATCGCGAAGATGATCAGCAGGACGATCTTCAGCCCCTTGACGAGGAGCCACGCGCCGATCTCGCCTCGCCAGAAGCCGTGCCAGCGTTGCGCGAAGTCGATTGCCAGGTACGTCGTGTTAGTCGTCATCTTTCCTATTGCGCCAACGGATTCCCGCTTCGAGGAAGCCGTCGATGTCGCCGTCGAGTACTGCTGTCGGATTTCCGACCTCGTAGTCGTTACGCAGGTCCTTGACCATCTGATAAGGGTGAAGCACGTAGGAGCGCATCTGGTTTCCCCACGAACTGCCGCCGTCGCCCTTCAGCGCATCCATCTCGGCGCGTTCATCTAAACGCTTGCGCTCCATCAACTTTGCCTGAAGAACGCGCATCGCCGAAACCTTGTTCTGCAATTGGGACTTCTCGTTCTGACAGGTCACGACGATACCGGTCGGGATGTGCGTGAGTCGAACGGCAGAGTCGGTGGTGTTGACCGACTGACCGCCGGGACCACTGGACCGATAGACGTCGACCCGCAGGTCGCCCTCGGGAACGTCGATGTGGTCGACGGTCTCCACCACGGGGAGGACTTCGACGTCGGCGAAGGACGTCTGACGCCTGCTCTGGTTGTCGAACGGACTGATCCGGACCAGCCGGTGCGTGCCCTGCTCGACGGACAGCGTGCCGTAGGCATACGGCGCGTGCACCGCGAACGTCGCGCTCTTGATGCCTGCTTCTTCGGCGTAGGAGGTGTCGAATACCTCGACGCCGTAGTCGTGCTTCTCCGCCCATCGGATGTACATCCGCATCAGCATCTCGGCCCAGTCCGCCGCGTCGACGCCGCCCGCGCCGGATCTGATGGTCACGACGGCCTCGCGTTCGTCGTACTCACCGGAGAGCAGGGTGCGGACTTCGAGCGCCGCGATCTCCTCGCGAAGCTTGGTGCGCTCGAGGTCGGCTTCGGCGAGCGCGTCGGTGCCGCTGGCGCCCTCCTCCTCCGCGGCCATCTCGTAGAGCACGGGAAGGTCTTCGAGCCGCTGCCGCAATTCCTCGACGCGGCGCAGTTCGCTCTGCGCGTGGGACAGCCGGCTGGTCACCTTCTGCGCGTTGGCCAGGTCGTCCCAGAGCTTCGGATCGGACGCCTCGTGCTCGAGTTTCTCGATGGTGGCGCGCAGACCGTCGATGTCCAACACCCGCTCCACCGTCGTCAGGGTGGTGTCGAGCGAGGCGATGTCAGACTGCAGGTCGGGATCCACGGGAGTTCAGGGTACCGACCCGCATGAAATCGCCCTCGTCCTTGCGCTTGATCCGCGCGCGTCGGGGGCTAGCATCGCCGTTGTACCCAGCCTGGTTGCGTCGCGACAGCCCCTTGCGCGTCGCCGGGCAGCGACAGAAGGCAGCACCATGCCCAAAATCCGGCCGTATCACGTGGCCATCGTCGGTTCCGGCCCCTCTGGCTACTTCGCGGCGGCGTCGCTGCTGAAGTTTGCCGACGCGAACGAGGACTCGGACGTCCGCGTCGACATGCTCGAGATGCTGCCGACGCCGTGGGGTCTCGTCCGCTCCGGCGTGGCGCCAGACCATCCCAAGATCAAGACGATCAGCGCCCAGTTCGAGAAGATCGGGCTCGACCCGCGCTTCCGATTCTTCGGCAACGTCAGGATCGGTGAGCACGTGCAGCCCGCCGAACTGGCCGACCGCTACGACGCCGTCGTCTACGCCATCGGCACACAAGCGGACCGACCGCTCGGAATACCCGGCGAGGAACTGCAGGGCAGCGTGGCCGCCGTCGACTTCGTCGGCTGGTACAACGCGCACCCCCACTTCGAGACGATGACGCCAGACCTGTCCAGCGGGCGCGCGATCGTGGTCGGCAACGGCAACGTGGCGTTGGACGTCGCGCGGATCCTGGTGAGCGACCCCGACGTGCTTGCCAACACCGACATCGCCAACCACGCGCTCGAGTCGCTGAATGCCCGCGGCGTCGAGGAGGTCGTGGTCATCGGGCGTCGCGGTCCCTTGCAGTCCACGTGGACGACGATGGAACTGCGCGAGCTCGGCGATCTGGAGGCGATGGCCGACGTGGACGTGATCGTCGACCCAGCCGACTTCGCCGACATCACCGACGACGACCTCGACGCGGCGGGCAAGACCGTGAAGCTGAACGTGAAGGTGCTGCGGAAGTACGCCGAGACGGAGCCACGGGGAGCCAAGCGGCGCATCGTGTTTCGGTTTCAGACGTCACCCATCGAAATCAAGGGGTCCGACCGCATCGAGTCGATCGTGTTGGGCCGCAACGAACTCGTGAACGACGGCGGCCGAGTGGTCGCCAAGGACTCCGGCGCGCGCGAGGAAGTGCCCGCACAGTTGGTCGTTCGCGCGGTGGGTTACCGCGGGGTCGCCACACCCGGCCTGCCGTTCGACGAGAAGTCGGGCACCATCCCGCATACCGATGGCCGAATCGACGGCAGTACCAACGAATACGTCGTCGGTTGGATCAAGCGCGGTCCATCGGGGGTGATCGGCAGCAACAAGTCGGACTCCGCCGATACCGTCGCCACCCTGCTCTCCGATCTCGAGCAACGGGAGCTGACCGACCTCTCGGAGGATCACTCCGAGTCCATCGTCGAGTGGCTGCTGTCGCGACAGCCCAAGCTGGTCACCGACGACCATTGGCAGCTCATCGATGCGCACGAGCGGTCGGCAGGTGAACCGCACGGGCGCCCGCGGGTCAAACTCACCAGCGTGGAAGAGCTGCTGCGGATCAGCCACGGCTGATCCGTCGCGGGCGGGCGAGTTGCCTTACTCTCCTGCGGGGAGCGTGACCTTGTCGGCCTCGATGGTGACGAGCACCCGGATCTCGTCGGGATTGCCGCTGAAGTTCGGATACGGGATGCCCAGATACTTGTGCGAGATCTCGTCGATGCTCTCCCGCGCGCCCTCGGTCGTCATCGAGATGACGCGCCCGCGCACGGCATAGAACCGTCTCACGTCGTCGGGGTCGACGACGTTGACGGCGACGCGGGGATCGCGGGCGATGTTCCGCGCCTTCTGATGGCCGTCGACG
>JBEVDP010000489.1:0-8594 GCA_040513235.1 Acidimicrobiia bacterium
GCACGCGAGCTCAGTCCTCAGGTGCGTCCTGGAACGGGCGCACTTCGATGGCACCGCGGCACGCCACCACTGCTTCCTTGGCCCACGCGAGCGCGGCATCGAGGTCGGGAGCGTTGATGATGTAGAAGCCGCCGACGAATTCCTTCGTCTCGGCGTAGGGCCCGTCGGTGACGAGGACGTCGTCGCCCTTCCGGCGAAGCGTCGTCGCCGAGTCGGGCAGGCTCAGTCCGCCCGCGAACACCCACGCGTCCGCCTTCTGCAGCTTGGCGTTGAACGCGTCGACCGCCGCGAAGGTCTCCTGCATTTCGGCTTCGCTCAACTGTGCGAGGCCTTCGACGGAGTCGTGGACGACGGAGAGCATGTACTGCTGCATCGGAATCTCCTCTCGGCGGGACGGCACCGTACCGGCCCACACCACGACTACGAACGGTGATCGCGGTATTCGACACTCGCCCGAGATTTTCTTCGCAGTCGCAAATGCGCAGGTCAGCGGCGGGCTCGCACCACGTGGTCGATCGCCGTGCGCACCCCGTCGGGAGTTTCGACGGACCGTTCGACCGTCGTGGCCTTCTCGACCACGAGCCCGCACCCCGTGAGCGCAGCTGCGACGTCGGTTGGTGTCGTGAGCACGGACGCGTCCGTCGGGCCCCCGTAACCCCCATCGAGGTTGGCGCGGTCGTGGGCGACGATCACGAGGGTTCCGCCCGGCGCGAGCGCGTCGGCAGCGTGGCCGAACACAGTCCGCCGCTCCGCTTCGGGAAGCTGGAGGTATGCCACGAGCACGAGGTCGAACGCAGCCTTGGTTGGTTCGTAGTGCGTGACGTCGGCGACGACGGTCTCGAGCTCGACGCCGCGTGCCGACGCGAGCGCGGCTGCCTTGTCGAGCGCGACGTCGGAGAAGTCGACCGCGGTCGAGGCCCATCCACGCTCCGCCAGCCAGATCGCGTTGCGGCCCTCCCCCGCGGCGAGGTCCAGCGCCCGGCCGGGCCGGAGTTCGGTGGTTTCCGCGACGACGAACTGGTTGGCGTCGACCGACCACACCAGCTCCGCCGTCCGGTAGCGGTCGTTCCAGGCGTCGCGATCCAAGACCCGAAAACCTAGTGCCGAAGGAAACTCATCGCGCGACCGATGAGTTTCCTCCGCGCCCCTCGTTCTACCAGCACTACGTTGCCGAACCGACGAAGGAGTTCACCGTGGATTACAAGTTCGAGCTGGTTGTCGTGCCCGTGACCGATGTCGACCGGGCCAAAGCGTTCTACGAGAAGAGCTGCGGCTTCAACGTCGACGTCGACCACACCGGCGGCGAAGAGTTCCGCGTCGTGCAGTTGACCCCGCCCGGCTCCGCGTGCTCGGTCACGATCGGCAAGGGCCTCACCGACGCCACGCCCGGCTGCTTCAAGGGCTTGCACCTCATGGTCACCGACATCGAAGCCGCGCGTGCCGAAATGGTGGAGCGCGGTGTCGACGTCGCTCCGGTGCGGCACATGGTCAACGGCGAGTGGACTCCCGGACCCGACCCGAACCACGGCGACTACGAATCGTTCGCGGAGTTCGCCGACCCGGACGGCAACACGTGGGTGTTGCAGGAGCGCGACTATTCGGCGTCGTAGATGTCGACGGGCTCGCCGATCGGGAGGATCCGCAGTGCCTCGCGCAGGGCCGGCGGCGCGTGCGACCACTCGCGCTCGATCCCATCGCGCCCTTCCCGGAAGTGCGACCAACCTTCGTAGTGCACCGGGATCACGACGCGTGGCTCGATCAGTTCGCAGAGATCGATCGCGTGCCGCGCGGTCATCGTGTACTTGACGGGTCCCGTCACCGTGAACTGCGCACTGCCGAGATGCAGCACCGCGACGTCGATGTCGAGTCGAGCACCCACCTCGCGCACGCCGTCGTAGAGCACGGTGTCGCCGGAGATCCAGAGCGCACCGCGTTTTTGGCCCGGCCACGTGAGCGCGAATCCGACGACATCGCCGACAACGGGATGACTCAGTGGCGGACCATGGCGGCACGGCGTGGCCGTGACGGTGATCGAGGGGCGGTCGGATGCCTCGAGCTCCGTCGTCGTCCACGGTTCGAGCCCGCGCGCGTCGCCACCAAGGCGCGTCGCGCCGGACGCCGTGGTGACGACGACCCCGGCGGCCGGGAGCAGCGCCCGGCCCGCCTCGTCGAGGTTGTCGCCGTGGTGATCGTGCGTGAGCAGCACGACGTCGATCGGGCCGAGATCGGCTGCGGCGACCGCGGGACCGGTGACCTTGCGGGACGACGAACCGAATCCGAAGGTCCATTTGCGGCCGGGCGGGTCGAACGTCGGGTCGGTGAGGATGCGCCAACCGGCAATCTCGAGCAGTGTCGTAGGGCCGCCGATGTGCGTGATGCGCATGCTCGCCATCGCTCGCACCCTAGGAGACGTAGTGTGCCGAGCGATGACGAGCGTGTACGACATCCCGACTCGTAGAAGGGAGCCCGACATGCTGGAGCGGCTCGACGGTCCCGAGAACGTGCTCGCGTTCAGGGCGATCGGCAAGATCGAGAAGTCCGACTACGACACGGTGCTCGAACCCGCGGTCGACGCGATGATGAAAGAGCGCGGTGAGTTGCGGTTCGTGTACGTCATGGATGACGCCTTCGACGGCTACACCATGGGTGCAGGCTGGGAGGACACCAAGATGGGGCTCGGGCACCTGACCAAATGGAAGCGCTGCGCGGTTGCAACCAGCCACGACTGGATCCGCCATGCGGTCGGCATGTTCCGCTGGATGATGCCGGGCGAGATCAAGGTCTTCGGCGAGAACGAGATCGACCTCGCGCTCGCATGGGCGGCGGGACTGTAACCATGGCTGAAACGACTGAGGCCGAAGTCCTCTACGACGTTTCCGACCGCATCGCGACGGTCACACTCAACCGACCGCACCGCCGCAACGCGATCTCGCAACGCATGCTCAACGAACTCGGCGCGGCACTCGGGAAGGCCGACGCCGACAGCGGAGTGCGGTGTGTGCTCCTCACCGGGGCGGGCAAGGGTTTCTGTTCCGGGCTCGACCTGAAGGACGCCGTCGCGGGAACCGGCATCGGGTCGTCGGGTTCCGCGAACGTCGACACGAGTGGGTTCGACATTGGGACGCTCCCGACAACTGTGCTCCAGGAGATGAACACGCCGGTGCTCGGTGTCATCAACGGGGCCGCCGCGGGGTACGGCCTCGATCTCGCGTTGGGTTGCGACATGCGCATCGGCAGCACGTCGACGCGGTTGCTCCCCGGCTTCGCCAAGCGCGGCGTCGTGCCGGAGAGCGGAGGCACGTGGTACCTGCCGCGCCTCGTGGGTTGGTCGAAGGCCTGTCAGATCGCGATGCTCGGACGCGATCTCGACGCGGTGGACGCGCGGCAGTTCGGCCTGCTCGACATCGTCGTCGACGACAGCGCGCTGATGGACACCGCGCGCGAGTGGGCGGGCGAGATCGCGGCCAATGCACCGCTCGCGATTCAATCGATGAAGCGGCTGTTCCGCGAAGGGCTCAGCGAAGAGTTCCGGCCGCACAGCGCGAAGGTGCTCGCGGAGACGATGCGCTTGTTCGGCACCGACGACTTCCGCGAAGGCATCACGGCGTTCATGGAAGGGCGCCCGCCCGACTTCCAGGGGCGATGATCGAGGTTCCCGAGGTCGTCTCCAACAAGGCGCGTGCGGTCGGCGCGGAGCACTGGCTGACGGAACTCCCGGAGCTGGTTGCAGGCCTCGAGGCCGACTGGACGATGACGGTCGGCGCGCCGTACAAGGGCGCGACCGAAGCATTCGTCGCGCCCGTCACGCTCGCCGACGGCACCGACGCCGTGCTCAAACTGTTCGTTCCGCGCTCACGCGACGTGGTGGGCCACGAGATCACCGCGCTGCGGCTTGCGAACGGCGAAGGTTGCGTGCAGCTGCTGCGCGACGACGCATCCCGTGGTGCCCTCCTCCTCGAACGCCTCGGGCCATCACTGTTCGACCTCGCGCGGCCGATCGAGGAACGTCACGAGATCCTCTGCGCGACCGCGATTCGCTTCTGGCGACCTGCGCCCGGTTGCGGGTTACCCACCGGCGCCGGCAAGTCGGCGTGGCTTGCGGAGTACATCGCCACGATGTGGGAGGCAACCGACCGGCCCTGCTCCGAGCGTGCGATCGACGACGCGCTTGCGTGCGCGCAGAGGCGTCGTCTCGCGCACAACGACGAGCGCGCGGTGCTCGTGCACGGCGACCTCCACCAGTGGAACACGCTCCAGTCGGGCTCCGGCTTCAAACTCGTGGATCCCGACGGCCTGATCGCCGAAGCCGAGTACGACCTCGGAATCATCATGCGCGAGGACCCGATCGAATTACGCGAAGGCGACCCGCGCGACCGCGCGCATTGGCTCGCGGCGCGAACCGGACTCGACGCGACCGCGATCTGGGAGTGGGGCGTCGTCGAGCGCGTTTCTACCGGCTTGCTCTGCGCGCAGGTCGACCTGCAGCCGCTTGGGCGCGAGATGCTCGCGACGGCCGACCACGTCGCGCGGTAGTGCGGGTCTAGGCGTGCGCGGTGTGCTCGAAGTGCTCGCCGCCGCGCGCCCAGGTGGCAGTGACCGCGTCGCCCGCGTGCACGACGTGTTCCACGGTTCCGAAGTCGCGGGTGGAGAACAACGGCGCGCCGGCCAGGGTGAGCAGGACGTCGCCCTTTTCCAACCCGACGCGCGCGGCCCAGGAGTCGTCGTTGACGTAACGGACCACGACGCCGTACGACGTCGTCACCGCCGCGGCCCCGAGCCACACGAGTGACCGCCACGCGCGGCGCCCGATCACACCTGTCTGGAGGAACAACTCGAGATCGGCGAAGATGTGCTCGGAGTGGATCCAGAACGACTCACCGGCACCGCGCACGAACGCTTCGTCGAACCCCGACTGCACGACGCGCACGCGGGTCCCGGTGTCGAGGTGCTCGAACGTGATCGCGATCAACGTGCCTTCGCACGGCTGTTGCGCCTTGCGCACGGTGAGCCGCTTCTCGGCGTCGCACTCGACTTCGATGGCGCGGGACTCGAAACCCGGGATCCACCACTCGCGCGGATCGTGTTCGGGATCGGCGCGACCGATTGCGACTTCTTCGAGGGCTTTCCACGCCTGCGCAGGAGTCGCCGCGATCTCGAACGTCGTCTCGACTTCGGTCATGAGTCCGCCTCCTCGACGGTAGGGTGCACCACGATCCCGACGGTGAACGCCGTGCCTGACGCGGACGCGTGGCGTTCGACCAGACGCGTCGTGGTTTCGATGTACTCGTCCAAGAACGCAGCGCGCGCCTCCGCGTCTGCGAAGCGCACGGTCGCCTCGACGGTCGCGCTCGGAATCTGTTCGCCGTCGAATGCGGCGCGGTCGAGGAGCGTCGCGGCGTCGCGCTGGAGCCGCTCGCCGAACTCGACCAGGTGCTGCAACGAAACCTGATCGGCGATGGCCTGCACACGCTCGCGGTCGCCCCAGGCGAGCCGGGGCGAAAGCACGAAGGTGCCCGCGCTCGACTCGTAGAGCTGCTCGACGAAGTTCCCCTTCCGCCGCTCCCCCGCGTCTACGAGCAAGCCCGCGCTCACGAGCTCACGCACGTGATGGTTGATGCGCTGGCGGGGCTCGCCAAGCTTGCGGGCGGCACCCGCGGCCGAGTCCGGAGTGCGCAGCGCGTCGAGCACCCGCAAGCGGGTCGGGTGCGTGATGGCGACCAGCTGCTCCGCGGTCTCGATGAGTCCCGACCTCGACGTCACCCGTCCAATGTAGACAGGAAGAGCTTTCTTGACAAGGAAAACTATCTAGTCCGCCGCGCCGACGGTGTAAGCGGGAAGAATGGTCCCATGACTCCCCAAGAAGCGCTGATCATCTACGGGCAGGCATGGTTCGAGCGCGATCCGGAGAAGCGGGTCGAGGTGCTCCGCCGCTGCTGTACCGAAGACATCGTGTTCATGGATCCCGGGCGCGGGCGCCTCGTCGGTCTGCAGGCCGTGTCCGACATGATCGGCGAGTCGATGGTGATGTCGTCGCAGTCGGGTGACGGCGCGAGCGAGGCGGGCGAGCGGAGCCGTTCGGGCGGTGGCGTGACGGTCGAGGTCACGACCCCGATCGAGGAGTTCCACGGCTTCTTCCGCTACAGCTTCGTGTGGAAAATGCCCGACGGCACGCTCGGTCCCGGTACCGACTTCTGCGAAGTCGCCGACGACGGGCGCATGAAACTCATCACCGTGTGGCCGGGCAGCAAGCACTTCCCTGTCCCCGAGCCGCGCGGCTGACCTGCCCCTCGGGACATACGTGCCAGCACCAATGCGCGCGCTGGGGTTGCACCCTGTCGGACGCGCTCGCTTGCTCGTAGGTTGATCACGTGGGCAGCGGGCCGAACGCCGTGCAGTTCCTGGTCGCGCAGGAATTGCGGTCGCGATGGCGGGGTCTCGTCGTGCTCGCGCTCCTCGTCGGTATCGTCGGTGCCGTTGTCCTCGCCGCAGTCGCGGGCGCGCGCCGTACCGACAGCGCGTACCCCCGGCTTCTCGATGCCATCGACGCGGCCGACGCCGACATCGAGGTGTCCCCGGAGTACTTCGACGCGATCGCCGCACTGCCCCAGGTCGCGGCAGTAGCGCCGTCGTCGTACATGTTCGTGGCGCCGGCGGACGGCCCGGAGGACGTGTTGACCATCGCCGCCGTGGATGACCGGTTCGGGAGCCAGGTCGACCGGCCCCTCATCCTCCACGGCCGCCGGCCTGCGTACGAGCAAGCCGGCGAGGTGGTCGTCAATACCGAGTACGCCGACGCAACCGGCGTCGACGTGGGCGACGAGATCCCGCTCGTCTCGTTCACGCCCGAGCAGATGACGCAGCTCATCGAAGGCGAGGATCCCGGAACACCGGCCGGCCCGCAGGTCGAGGTAACGGTCGTCGGCATCGCCCGCACTGAGGTCGAACTCGTCGAGCGCACACCGCTCATCGTTTTCACGCCTGCGTTTTACGAGCGGTACCGAGACGAGGTCGGGCACTTCGACGACATCCTCCGGGTCCAGCTGACCGGGGATGACGCCGCGCTCGACGGGTTCGAGCGAGAGGTCACGCGCATCGTCCCCGAGTCCGAAGGTGCGCTCATCACTACCCCCGGCGAGACATCGGTGCAGGTCGAGGACGCGAACCGAGTGCTCGCGGTATCGCTCGCGATCTTCGCAGTTGTCGCCGCGATCGCCGGGATCGTCGCCATCGGGCAGGCGTTCGCGCGTCACATCGAACTCGGCGCCGACGACCAGCGACTCTTCCGCGCGCTCGGTTTGACGCGCGGCCAGCGTTTCGTGGCGTTGCTCGTGCCGGTGGCCGCATCGGCACTCGCGGGCGCGGCGCTTGCGATCGTGGTGGCTGCGTGCGCGTCGCCTCTCTTCCCCACCGGGTTCGCCCGCCGCATCGAGCCCGATCCCGGCCTGGCGTTCGACTGGGTCGTGCTCGGCGTCGGCTTCGCCGCGTTGCTCGTCCTCGTGATTGCGGCCGCGGCGCTGGGGGCCTGGCGCATCTCGGGGCGGCGCGCACCGGCCCGCGGTACCACGATGTCGGCTCGAGTCATGACCGCGGTTACACGCGCCGACCTTTCGCCGCCGGCCGTGATCGGGCTGCGGATGGCCGTCGAGCCCGGCCGGGGGGCTCGAGCCGTGCCGGTGCGCGCCGCTCTCGCCGCGGCTGTCGTGGGAATGGTCGGCGTGGTTGCCGCACTCACGTTCGGAGCCGCGCTGGGCTGGCTGGTCACCGAACCGGTCGCGTATGGCGTCCAGTGGGACGCGAACTTCGTCGGTCCGTTCGACGCGTCGGCGCTCGACGACGAAGTTGCGGCACTTGCCGACGACGACGCGGTTGCGGCGGCCGCGCCGCTTGCCGTCGTCCCGATTCGCGTCGAAGGGGATGTGCTCCAGAGCTTCTGGCTCGCCGATCAGATGTCCGACCTCGTGACCGTCATCGACGGGCGGGCACCGCGTACGCCCGGCGAGGTGCTGGTCGGCAACGCCACGTTGTCGCGCCTCGATCGTGAATTAGGCGACACCGTGACTGCCGCGGGTGTCGAGGGCAGCGATCCGCGTGAGCTGACGATCGTCGGTCAGGGTGTCTTTCCCGAATTCGAGCATCCGGCCGTCGAAGACTCCGATACGCGGGACTACAACGACTTCGCCGTTCTCGCAGATGCTGGAGACGACGCCCTCGTCGCCGATGCGGGCGGCGAGTACTTCAGCATGATCCTCGTGCGGTGGGGACCAGGGGTCGACGGCGAGGCCGCGACGGCCCGGCTCGAACAGCAGGGGGCGACGATCTATCAGCTCGATGAGCCGGTGCGGTTCGTCAACCTCGGTCGGGTGCGCGCCTTTCCATCCGTCATCGCCGCATTCATCGTGCTGCTCGCCGTCGTCGTGACGAGTCACGCGCTCGCCACCTCGATTCGACGCCGGGCGCGCGACCTCACGATCTTGAAGGCGCTCGGTTTCGTGGGCGCGCAGATCCGGGGCACCGTCGCGTGGCAGGCGACGACGCTTGCGGCCGTCGGGATCGTCGTTGGAGTCCCGCTCGGCGTGTTCCTCGGGCGCGGGATC
>JBEVDP010000490.1:0-6408 GCA_040513235.1 Acidimicrobiia bacterium
GGCTCGCGCCGCATGCTCGAGCGGGTCCTGTTCGACCTCCGCCCCGGCGTCACCGAAGTCCTCGCTCATCCTGCGATCGACTCCGACGAACTCCGTGTCTCGCACCCGGACTGGGCGCAGCGAGTAGAGGACCACGCGCTGTTGACGTCGGATTCGTCGGTGCGAGACCTGATCGACCGCTCGGGCGCAGTCCTCATCGGATACCGCGAGCTGCGCGCCCTGCAACAAACATGAGCGAGCGTCGAGAGGCGGGTATCCCGCCGAACCGCGAGCGGGGCCCGAGCGGCCCGGCCCGCAGGGCCATGAGCGGACGAGCATGAACCCTGCTGAGCTCGCGGCGCTCTGCGACGCCGCGATGCCGGAGGAACAGCTCACAGAGGCCGAGCTGCGGCACGTGTGTTTCGGTGAGGGCGACGAAGTGCTGGGCGACGACGACGGGGCGGCCGCGTTCACGATCAAGGAGCATGGCGAGCACGTCTCCGCGTGGATCCTCCTGGTCGCGGTCCGGCCCGAGTTCCAGGGTCACGGTCGGGGCGGGCAACTGCTCGCCGAGGCGCTCGAGCGGGCACGCGCCCGCGGCGCGACGCGTGTGAATCTTGCGAACGCGATCCCGCGGTACCTCTGGCCCGGCGTCGACTTGATGAATACGGCGGCGGGTGCGCTCGTCGAGAGCGCGGGCTTCGAACGCGACCTCGTCGGTATCAACATGACGATCCCGTCCACGTTCCGATCCGCACCCCCGCCGGACGTCGTCGTCGAGCGCGAGACAGGCGACGGCGCGGTCGAGTTCGCGGCCCGGGCTTATCCCTACTGGATCCCCGAACTCGAAGTCGCGGTCACGCATGGCGCGGCGTTTGCCGCCCGTACCGTTGACGGCGAGACAATCGGGTTCGGCTGCCATTCGTGCAACCGCGCCGCGTGGATCGGCCCGATGGCCACCGACCCGGACCGCAAACATGGTGGCGTCGGCTCCGCCGTCCTCGCGGCCGTGTGCGCCGATCTCGCTGCCCGCGGCCATGCGGCCGGAGAGATCTCGTGGATCTCGAACGTGCGCTTCTACGGCAAATGCGGCGCAACCGTGAGCCGCGTCTTCCAGGGCGGTCACCGCGCCCTGTGAGAGCTACACGAGGAGTGAAGCCACGGGCACGGGCGGCTCGGCGCCCGCGGTGAGCGGGAGGAACCGCAAGAGCGCGCCGAAGTCGCCCGCCATCTTCACGTGGCCGCGCATGAAACCGACCGACAGATCGAGCGCGCCCGTCCGCAGGGCGTCGGCGTCGGCGGGCGTGACGGTGAACGTGATGTCGGCGGGTGTGGGCGCGGGCCCTTCGTTCGTCCCGACGACGCGGTCGTCGTCGAGCGTGGCGTAGCAGCGAGCCTGTTCCTTCTTGCCCGCCGCGATCACGAATTCAACGAGCATCGCCACGCGCCGCGGTCCGGATCCCGGCAAAGAGGTCGTCTTCGTACTCGCCGTCGCGCTGGCCGGTATCGACGAGCGAGCGGGCGAGCACGAACTCCTCCCACGGGAACACCTCGCGCACCACGTCGTCGGGGAGCCGCATCCAAAAGCCGTTCGGGTCGACCTGGGTGCGGTGGGCGAGCAGCGACTCGCGCCGCTTGTGCAGGTAGTCGCCCACGTCGATGAGCGTCGTGAAATCGTCGGTGCGGTTCTCGCCGAACCCGCGCTCGAACCACGTCACGTACGGGCTCTCCTCACCCCGCGCGAGGTACGCCTCGTGGAGTGCCTTCACGCGTGCGATCGACCATCCGACGTAATAGAGCTTCAGCGGCTGCCAGGGCTCGCCGGCGTCGGGATACGCCTCCGGGTCCCCAGCCCGCTCGAACGCCGGGACCGAGATCTCGTGCACCCGGATGTGGTCGGGATGTGGATAGAACGAACGGTCCTCGCGGTACGTGATGATCACTTGTGGGCGCTCCGCACGAATGATCCGGACGAGCCGGCCGACGGCTTCGTCGAGCGGGGCATTGGCGAAGTTGTCGGGGCGGGCGTTCGTCTCCGTATCGGGCATCCCGCTGTCGTGGTACCCGAGCATGTGCAGTGCGGCGTACCCGAGCACGTCGACGCTCTCGGCCAATTCCGCCATCCGCAGTTCGTACAAGGCCGCGGGTGAGCCGGGGTCGGCGACCGCGGGGTTCAGGATGTCGCCCGCTTCCCCGCCGGTGCAGCACACGAGCACGTTGTGCACACCCTCAGCGGCGTAACGAGCGGTCGTCCCCGCGCCCTTCGACGCCTCGTCGTCAGGATGCGCGTGAACCTGCAGGAGGCAGAGCTGATCCGAACCCGACATGCGCGGCAGGCTACCGGAGCGGTCCGGGGCCCAAGGCTCTCCGAAAAGCCACTTTTCTGTCACCCGCCGCGTCGGGGGAACCCACTCCAGCTTCGGTAGCCTGCGCCACCAATGGGCTCCCCCGCGCCTGAATCTCCGCCCGTCGCGCGCGCCCGCATACCGCGACCGAGATCCAGCACCCGCGCGCGCTTCGATGCGCCGAAACGCACGTCGCGCGCGCTGATCGCCCGGCGTATCGCGTTCGGCGCCGGCGCGGTCGTGCTCGCGGTCTTCTTCCTCGCGGTCGCCGAACGGATGGTGTACGCGGGCGACGTGATGCCGGGCATCGATGTGGCTGGCGTCAACATCGCCACGAAGGGTGAGGACGACGCGTACGCCGATCTGTTCGCGCTCGCCGCGCAACTCGAGAATGCGCCGCTCGCCGCCAAGATCGGAGACCGCGATGTCAGCGCCGATCCATCCCTGATCGATCTCGACGTCGACGAAATCGCGACACTTGTCGCGGCGCGGCGCGCGGGCCGGAGCGGCAATCCCATCGAGCAGACGATCGGCGCGATCCAGCGTCGCTTCCGCTCCGAGCCGATCGACCTGGAGATCACGTACAGCGAGGCCGGCCTCGAGGGCGTCCTCGACGGCTGGCAGGCGCAAACGCTCGACGGCCGCATCGAAGGCGACCTGGAGTTCGAAGGAACGCAGGTGATCGAAGTCGAGCCCCAGGGCGGCACCGGCCTGCTGCGCGACGAGGCCCAGCGCCGACTCATTGCCGAGCTGGAGTCACCGACGCGCGAGCCGGTAACGCTGCCGGTCGGCGAGGTCCAACCACGCATCACACGCGAGGAGGTGGCGCGCGCAGCTGCGCAAGCGCGTGCCCTGCTCGCGGCACCGGTCGAGCTCGTCACCGGTGCCAAGACGATGACGATCCTGCCCGTCCAGATCGCGACCGCGCTCGACACGCGCATCGACGACCGTGCACTCACCCTCACGCTCGACCCCGAAGAGCTGCGCGCCGCTCTGGGCGAGGCGCTCGCCACCCTCGAAACCGCACCTGTCGATGCCGCCTTCGAAGTGACCGCAGCCAACACGGTGCAGGTCGTGCCGTCCCAGAACGGCCACCAGGTCGACATGAACGCCGTGGCGACCGCGATCCTCGCCGGCGAACGCCGCATCGACGCGCCAATCGTCGAGGTCATCCCCGAGCGCGACACGGCGTGGGCCGAAGGCCTCGGCATCAAAGAAGAGGTTTCGACGTTCACGACCCGGCACGCATCTGGTGAAGCGCGGGTCACGAACATCCACGTCGCCGCCGATCTCCTGAACAACACCATCGTCGAGCCGGGCGCAACGTTCTCACTCAACGACACGATCGGTCCCCGCACGGTCGATCGCGGTTTCGTGCTCGCGCCCGTCTTTTACGGCGAGTTCACCGAAGACATCGGGGGCGGCGTGAGCCAGCTCGCGACCACGACGTTCAACGCCGTGTTCTGGGGCGGCTACGAGGACGTGTTCCACAAGCCGCACACCATCTACATCACGCGCTACCCGATGGGACGCGAGGCGACGGTCAATTACGGAACCGTCGATCTCCAGTTCCGCAACGACTCCAACGCGGGCGTCCTGATTCGCACCTCGTACTCGTCGAACTCGATCACGGTGACCTTCTACGGCGACAAAGAAGGCAAGGTCGTCACCGAGGAAGGCCGGAAGGTCCTTGCCGAACGGCCAGTGGAGCAACAGCCCTTGGAGTGCCCGGGGCCGCCTGGGCTCGACAAGAACAACGTGTGCGCAGGGCTGCCGCAGGGCCAGCAAAAGCTCGCCGAGGAGGGCCACGCCGGGCTCGACGTGGAGTTCTTCCGAGTGATCACCCGGCCCGGACAAGAGCCGGTTCGCGAACGCTTCTTCTGGCGCTACCGCATGACGCCGAACAAGTTCCTCGTGGGCACGGCTCCGCCCACGACGACGACGCTGGTGCCCCCGCCCACGGAAACCACCGTGGCACCGCCGGCGGAGACGACGGTTCCGCCGCCGCCGGTTCCGCCGGCCACCGCGGCTGCTCCCGCGCCCTAGCTCTACTCGGCCGGCCGTCCGGAACCCTCCATTCCCTCAACCGCGCCTCTCGCGCGGCCGATTGAACCTGAGTCTCGGCTCGGGAGTCGGTGCTGGGCGCGACGAGGGGAACGTGGACGTGACAGGTCGGGGTCTGGCGACGCGGTCGATCAACCGCGCGATCGTTGCCGCGATCGCAGCCTGCGCGGCGGCGTTCGCAGGGGTGACCCCCGCGTCCGCCCTCGCCTCCGATCCCAACCCGCGCTTCGCGGTCTCCGCGCCAGTCGTCGGCGTCAGTGCCACGCCGACGGGGAACGGCTTCTGGCAGGTCGCGCGAGACGGCGGCGTGTTCGCCAGCGGCGACGCCACGTTCTACGGATCGGCCGGCGCCATTCGACTCAACCAACCGATCGTCGGCATGGCCCCGACCCAGACCGGCCGCGGCTACTGGCTCGTCGCAGCCGACGGCGGCATCTTCGGCTACGGCGACGCGGTGTTCTATGGCTCGACCGGCGGGATGCGGCTCAATCAGCCGATCGTCGGCATGGCCGCGACTCCGACGGGCAGGGGCTACTGGCTCGTCGCGTCCGATGGCGGCATCTTTGGATTCGGCGACGCCGCCTTCTACGGCTCGACCGGTGGCATCCGACTGAACCAGAGGATCGTCGGCATGGCTGCGAGCCCGACCGGTCGTGGCTACTGGCTCGTCGCGGCCGACGGCGGCATCTTCGGCTTCGGCGACGCCGGTTTCTACGGTTCCACCGGTGCGCTCGAGCTCAATCGGCCCATCGTCGGCATGGCCGCCGCGCCTGACGGCCGCGGCTATCTCTTGGTCGCAGCCGACGGCGGCGCGTTCCAGTTCGGTGCCGTTCCGTTCTATGGCTCGGCCGCAGGTGCGTGCCAGACCGCGCCGGCGGTCGGCGTCGCGACCTCGATCGGCGCGGCGGGTTATTGGATCTCCTTCGCCGACGCGCGCGCGTATGCGTTCTCGCCGTCGAACACGGCGCCGTCGTGCGCGCTGTCGGGACGCGGCGCCGAAGCGGCTGCGCAAGACTTCTTCGCCCGCCTCAACGCCGAACGCGCGGCCCGCGGCCGCCCGGTCCTGGCGTGGGATCCCGCGCTCGCAGACTACGCGCGGTCGTGGAGCCAGACGATGTCCGGCAGCGGCTTCCGACACAGCAACCTCGGCGACATCCTGCAGACGGACCGCTTCGGCCTGGTCGGTGAGAACATCTCCTCTGGTCGCGGCAACGAGGTGACCGCCGGCTCCCTGCACAGTGCCTGGATGAGCTCCGACGGCCACCGCGAGAACATGCTCTCCCCCGCATGGGATCTCGTCGGCATCGGCGTGTACTGCGCGCCCGACGGATCGATGTGGGCAACGACGAACTTCGGGCGCACGATGGGCGCGGGCGCGGCGCCACCGCGGCCGCCGGTGCCCCCCATGCAACCGATCGTGCGCAGCGATCCTGGAAGCTCGAGCTGCTGATCGCCTAACCGTTCAGCAGCCGCTCGACCTCCGCGTCGTCGGTCTGGCGGAAGTCGTCGTACCACGCGCCGATGGCCCAGAGTCGCGCCGGCGTTTCCACGGTCACGATCTCGTCGGCATCGGCTGCGAGGTCCACGACGGCATCGGGCGGTGCGACCGGCACCGCGAGCACGACGCGCGCCGCGCCATGCGCCCGCGCGACGGCGATTGCGGCGCGCGCCGTTGCCCCGGTCGCGAGGCCGTCGTCGACAATCACGACGGTCCGCCCTGCGATCTCGACCGGCGCGCGCCCGCGGCGATAGACCGCGGCGCGCCGCTCGAGCTCCCGCTGTTCTCGTTCCTCGGTCGCCGAGAGTTGTGCTGCCGTCACCGCGCTCGCCCGCAGCACGACGTCGTTGAGCACGCGCACGCCACCTTCTCCGATCGCGCCCATCGCGAGCTCGGGCTGGCCGGGCGCGCCGAGCTTGCGCACCAGGATCACATCGAGTGGGGCTTGAAGCGCGCGCGCCACCTCGGCCGCGACGGGCACGCCGCCGCGCGGCAACGCGAGCACGACGGGCGCTTCGAGGT
>JBEVDP010000491.1:0-2539 GCA_040513235.1 Acidimicrobiia bacterium
GCCGATCGCGTGCGAGCGGTCGTCGGGATGACGCCCGAAGACGTGGTGCTCGTGCGCCCCGGGACGTTGCCAAAGACGTCGTCGGGCAAGCTCCAGCGCACCCTCTGTCGCGATCGCTACCTCGGCGAAGCGCTCGAACCGATCTCGTAACGCCTCAGACCATGGGCCAGGGGTAGCAGTGGTAGTCCTCGCTCGCGTCAGGGAAGACACCCGTCGCGAGCAAGTGCTCGGTGCGGGCACGCAGAGCGTCACGTTCGAACCGGTCGAGCAACGGATCGAGGCGCTTGCCCAGGTCGCCGTGGAGCTTGTCGAACAGGCATTCGAGATCGGCGCGGACCGGATCGGGTAAGGACTCCCCACCGAAGTCCCAGATCACGGTGCGCACCTTCCACTGCGTGTGGAACGAGAGGCCGTGATCGATGCCGAAGACGTGCCCGTCGGCCTCGGCCCGCAAGCAGTGGCCCCCCTTGCGGTCGGTGTTGTTGATCACGATGTCGAAGGCAGCCATCCGGCGGAAGTCGTCGGGATGCGATTCGAGCAGCGTGAAGTAGTGCTCTTCGGGATCGTGGGCCACGAAGCGTTGGAGCATCCCCACGCCGGCCGGGCCGTCGGTGAGCACGGTGTCGGGAACGATGTTCCACCCGAGCGCGCCCGAGAGCTCGTACGCGGCGACCTCGCGGTGACACAACGTGCCGCGCGGGAAATCCCACAGCGGCCGTTCCCCACGCTGAGGCTTGTACACCGCGAGCATTTCGTCGCCATTGAGCGCGACGTTCACGAGGAACGTCGCGTTCGACGACCACGGCATACGGCCGAGCACGTCGATCTCACCGTCGCGCAACAACGAGCGCGCAATGTCGTCGGGAACGGTTGGCCCTTCGGGCCAGCCCGACGCAGCCACGTCAGTTCCAGCGTGGGCAGATGTGCCCGTCGGGATCCATGGGGAAGTCGCAAAGCTGGCAACGCGGCCGGCCGGCGTCAACCGACGCGGCTCCGTGCGCGACCATCGCCCGCACCTGTGCCCGCGTCGCGTAGAGGCGCGCGACGCGGCCTTCGCCTTCGTCGAGCGGCGGCGGCGGTTCCTCCTCGTCGGCCGCGTCCTCGCGCAATTCAATGAGAACGAGGTGGCGCTCGGGGTCGTAGCCGATGCCGATGAGACGGGCGCGGAACAACGGCTCGTCCTCCTCGACCGGTCCGCAGTCGTCGACCGACATCGCGTCGACCTGGGGGTCGAGCTCCGCGTCGGGCTCTTCAGCTTCGATGCGATCGAGGAACTGCTCGGCTTCGGTCGCGAGTAACGCGACTTGCTCCTTCTCCACGAGCACCGAAAGCAAGGCGTCACCCTTGCGAGCCTGGATGACGAACGTGCGCGCCCCGGGCTGCCCGAATGCGCCCGCGCCGATCGCGTCGACGGGGTTGAACTCGATGACGTCGGACACGGTCAGGATTCCTTGGGCTCAGGGAGCAGGTCGGCGAGACCACCAGTGTCGTTGCACTTCACGAGCATCACACCGTAGGTGTGGAAGTCGAAAACGGTAACCGACGCGGGCGACACATGCAGGCGTTGGAACAGGTCGAGATGCATGCCGGTGTAGTGCGCGATCGCCGACTTGATCGGGTCGGCGTGGCTCACCACGACAACGGTCTCGAACGGATGGCGAGCGACGACGTCGTCGAGCGCGGCCACCGTGCGCGATTGCATCTCGCGAATCGCCTCGCCGTTCGGGAACCGCGCGCGCGACGGCGCGACTTGCACAACGCGCCACTCGTCGGACTTCATCAAGTCGACGATCAGTCCGCCGGTCCAGTCGCCATAGTCGGCTTCGATCACGCCCGGGAGCGGCAACACATCGAGCGCATGATGCGCGGCAATCGACTGCGCAGTCTGAGTCGTGCGTTCGATCGGGCTCGCGTAGACCGCAGCGATCGGGAGCGGGGCCAGACGCGCGGCCGCAGCTTCGGCCTGCCCCCGGCCCTTCTCGGACAGGTCGATGCCGGGGAGTCGCCCCGAAAGCTTCGGGCCGGTCTGTTCGGTGACGGCATGCCGCACGAGAACGAGCCGCGTCGGCGGCTTCGACGGTTCGGGCGGGGTGGTGCCCTCGGCGGTTTCGCCCTCCACGGTTTCGGGGGCGGGAGCTTCGGTCACCTGTTGCGTCACGGGCACCCACGATACCGGCGGCCCTTCCCTGCGACCCCTTCCCCGTACCATCCCCGCCATGACAGACGTGAACCTCTCGACCTCGGGCCCGCCGGAGACCGTGCTCGCGCCGCCCACTCCGGAGTCGCTTGCAGCATTGGCAGCCGCGCGCGGCCAACGCGATGCGATGGCGGCCGTCTGCGCCCGCTGGCCGAAGTATTGCGACGCGTGGGCACAGCTCGGCGGGCTTGCGCGCGACGACGTCGAGGCCTACGCGTACTTCCGCGTCGGCTATCACCGGGGCCTCGACCAGTTGCGGCAGTCGGGCTGGCGCGGAACCGGGTACGTGCGCTGGGTTCACGAGACGAATCGCGGGTTCCTGCGGGCGCTCGACGGTTTGCG
>JBEVDP010000492.1:0-3093 GCA_040513235.1 Acidimicrobiia bacterium
AGGCCGCGGCGGCCATCGGCGACCCACTGCGCACGTTCATTGCCGAGATGCGATCGCTCAACCTCATGTGGGGGCTGCACCGTCACGCCGACGCGCTCACGGTCAATCGCACGGCGCAATCCGAGGCCGAAGACCCGGCCGCGGCGGTCGAGCTCGCGCTGTGGGAAGCCACGCTGTTGACGTACTCGGGCCAACCCCGCGCCGCGCTCGCGGTTCTCGAAGCGGTCGGCGAGATCACCGCGCCGCGCGCCCGAGCTCTGCATGCGATCGCCGAAGTGTCCGCGCTCGCGGCTACGGGAAGGGCCGAGACCGCCGCCGCCACGGCCCGAGTTGCATACGCGGAGCATGCCCAGCTGGGGCCGCAGATAGCGATCGCCGACGCGGGGCTGCACGTGATCAACGAGATCTATGCGCTTTGCGAGGCGGGGGCGCTGCGCGGCGCGCACGAACTGGCATCGGCCATGTACCGAGCACTGCCACCCAACACGCCTCCGGCGGGCTTCATGTGGGCGACGCATCTCCTCGGTCGCAGCGCGCTGCTCCTCGGCGAAGTGGCGACCGCCCGCCGGTGGCTGGCTGAGGCGGTCGCGCGCTGCGCGGAACACGACCTCCACGGGCCGAGCCGCCTCGCGCTCTCGTTGCTCGCGACTGCACACGCCTGGCTCGGCGACGAGCGCGCGGCGGCCGCGGCCGTCGCCGATCTCGATCGCCAGCCGGAGTTCGGGTACGCGCGGGCCGAACAGGAACTCGGACGCGCGTGGGCCCTGGTTGCCGCGGGCGACGCGCCAGCCGCCCGGCGCGTCCTCTACGAAGCGGCTGGACTCGCCGCAACCAGCGGCTACCGCGTTACGGAAGCGTGGATCCTCCACGACATCGCTCGGCTCGGCGAACCCGCGGCCGTGGCCGATCAGCTCGAGCGAATCGCGGCCGAGTGCGAGGGCCCGCTTGTCGCGTCCTATGCCGCGCACGCGCGTGCCGCCGCCGGCGAGCGGGCCGAGCCGTTGCTGGCTGCCGCCGACGCCTTCGACGCGATAGGCGCCTCACTCCTTGCCGCGGAGGCCGCAATGGAAGCCGCGCGCGCGTACCAGCGTCAGGGCGATCGTCGTGCCGCGTCCGCGGCGAGCCTCCGCGCGACGCAATACCTCGAACGTTGCGAAGGTGCGCACACGCCCGCGGTCGCGACCACCGACTCGTTGGTCCCGCTCAGCGCGCGCGAGCGGGAGATCGCCACGTTCGCGGCACGCGGCGACACCGCGACCGAGATCGCTGCCCGCTTGTTCCTTTCGAAGCGCACGGTCAACAACCACCTGCAGAACGTGTACACGAAGCTCGGCATCTCCGGTCGATCCGATCTCGCGGCCGCGCTCCACGCGGCGACACCGTTCAAGCCTGACGATCCGTCGCACCCGCCATCATCATCTCGGCCGTGAGGTTGTAGGCAAGCCGCCACGCTCCGGCGACCTCGTCGTTCCATCCGTCACCGATTGCGGCCTCGAGCGCGTCCAGCAGTGCAGCGCGCATGAGCCGGAAGTGCGGGGCCCGCACGCCGTATCCGTAATGTCGAGCGCCGAGTGCACGCGTCCTGGTGGCAAAGTCGTCGAAGCCGCGGATCGAGGTCACGATCACCTCGAGCTCTTGGGCAAAGCGCGACTGTTGCACCGCGGGGTCAGTGGTGAACATGTCGGCCAGTGCGGGATCGCCGGCGAACGCCCGCCGGTAGAAGTCGGCCGTCAGCTCAGCGAGGTCGAGCCCGGCGATGGTCGTCTCCACGATTGTGATCTGCTCCGGCGTCACGCCCTCATTGAAGCGCGCGCGGCGCCCGTTGGCGTGAGTAGGTGATGCTCAATTCCGGAGATCACGATCTTTGAGCACGCCGTACTCACGACACCCGCACGCCACACCGGCATGCTGCGGATGGGTCGAGATCCGACCCGATCCCAGCGAGGAGTTCCGACATGCTTCGACCCGAACCTTCCACGAGCGTCGCGATCGTCACCGGCGGCGGACGTGGCATCGGCCGCCTCCTCGCTCGCGCCCTGGCGGGCGAGGGCTCGGCCGTCGGCGTGCTCGCCCGTTCCAGCGGCGAACTCGCCGAGACCGTCGCGATCGTCGAAGCCGCGGGCGGCGTTGCTCGGGCGGCGACCGCAGATGTCACCGACAGCGACGCGCTCGGCGCCGCATTCGCGCAATTCCGCGACGAACTCGGACCCATCGACATCCTGGTCAACAACGCGGGCGTGCTCGGCCCGATCGGTCCGTTGTGGGAGATCGACGCGGGCGACTGGTGGAGAACAATGGAGGTCAACGTCGCCGGGATGCTGTCTGCAACCCGGCTCGTCCTTCCCGAAATGGTGGCCCGTCGGCGCGGTCGCATCATCAACGTCGCCAGCCAGGCCGGCGTGCACCGCTGGCCGCTGGTCTCCGCGTATTCGGTCTCGAAGGCCGCGGGGGTCAAACTCACAGAGAATCTCGCGCGTGAAGTGAGTCGCTTCGGGATCAGCGTTTTCAGTGTGCACCCGGGATTGCTGCCGATCGGCCTGAGCGAACACCTTCCCGACGGGCCCGACGATTCACACGTTGGGCGCATCCGTACGTGGGCGCAACGCGAAATCGAAGAGGGACGCGGCGCCGATCCAACGAACGCGATGCGACTGATGATGCGCCTGGCCCGCGGTGACGCGGACACGCTCTCGGGGCGCCACCTTTCCGTTCACGACAATCTCGACGAGATGCTCGAGCAGATCGAGGTCGTGCGCAGGCGCGATCTCTACGTGCTCCGACCCGAGCGTCTGGAGCTCGACCGCACGGCCTGAGAGCTGCCTTCCTCTCGCGTTGTGGCAACGTAGGTCCGCATGAAAGCCCGCGCATCGTCCCACGCGTTGCTATGTCGGCGGCGGGAGCGGCGGGCGCGCCTCCTCGAAGGTGCCGGACGTGCTGGGTGCCGATCCCGCGAAATCGTGCTGACGCCAGGCCTCGTAGACAACGATGCTCACCGCGTTCGCCAGATTGATGCTGCGGTTGCCCGCGCGCATCGGAATCAGCAGGTGATGGTCGGGCGCAATGTCGGCGAGCACACAGGCGCGCAGACCGTCG
>JBEVDP010000493.1:0-2743 GCA_040513235.1 Acidimicrobiia bacterium
CGACAGGTTGGTCCGCCGGGTTCCCGACGCGTCCGACCGACGAGCCGTCCGGCTGAGCGCGACCGCGGCAGGAAAACGGCTGATGGAGCGCGGCCGGCGAGCGCGGGTCGAACCGGGCGATGAACGACAGCCCGAGCATGTCGCGGTAAAAGGCGACGGCTCGATCCAGGTCTTCGACACCCTGAGCGACTTGCCGCAAACCCTTGAATTCCACCATCGTGCGAGAATACATAGCTAGGCTTGCTATGTAAATGCCCGACGAATCGATCGACGAACTGGCGACCGGGCTCAACTCGGTGGCGATTCACCTCGTCCGGCGCGCCCGGCGCGCCGACCTCGCACTCGGTGTCACGCCCGCGCGGCTGTCGGCGCTGTCGGTGCTGGTGTTCGGCGGTCCGCGCACGATGCAGGAGCTCGCCGATGCCGAGCAGGTCGCGGGCCCAACCATGAGCAAGCTCGTCGCCGCGCTCGTGGCCGACAGGTTGGTCCGCCGGGATCCCGACGCGTCCGACCGACGAGCCGTCCGGCTGAGCGCGACCGCGGCAGGAAAACGGCTGATGGAGCGCGGCCGGCGAGCGCGGGTCGAACTCCTCGCGGCCGAGCTGCGCGCGCTCCCCGCCGCCGACCGCCGCACGGTGGCCGCCGCGGTCCGGATTCTCCGCTCGCTCGAAGCGCCGTAATTCGTTCGCAACGCCCACGCGCGCAGTCGTAGCCTGACTCTCCGGCCCCACGCCCCTCCACTGCCGTGGGTCCGCGCGCCTCGGGGGAGGCAAGCATGCGTGAGCGAGCGTTGTGGCGAGTCGGGCCCTATCTCCGGCCGCACCTCGTGAAGATCATCTTCATCGCGATCTCTGCGCTGACGTCGATCGCGTGCCAGCTCACGATCCCGCTCATCGCCGCCGCCGCGATCGACGGCCCGATCCAAGACGGCGACAAGGCCGGGCTCATCCCCCTGTTCGTGCTCGTGGTCGTGCTCGCCATCATCGAGATCTCCCTCACCTACCGGCGCCGCCGAAATCTCGCGTTCGTCGCGACCGACCTCGAGACGCGCCTGCGCAACGACCTGTACGCGCACCTCCAACGGCTCGAGATCGGCTTCCACGACCGGTGGCAATCGGGCCAGCTGCTCTCGCGCGCCAGTTCCGACATCGCAGTGATCCGCCGGTTCTCCGGCTTCGGCGCGATCTTCCTGCTCGTGATCACCGTCGAGGTGATCGGCATCTTCATCCTGTTGTTGTTCCTCTATCCGCCACTCGCCTTCCTCACGATCTTCACCGCGGTCCCCGTGCTGCTGCTCTGCCGTCGCTTCGAGCGGCGCTACCACGAAATCGTCCGATCCATCCAAGACCAGACGGGCGACCTCACGACGGCGATCGAGGAATCCGCCAAGGGGATCCGCGTCATCAAGGCGTTCGGACGCGGGAACGAAGTATTCGCGCGCTACGACGCGCAGTGTCTCGAGCTGCGATCGCGCGAACTGCGGCGCGTTCGCGAGCACACGAACTTCGTGTGGGTGCTCGGCTTCATCCCCAACCTCACGCTCGGCGTCGTGCTCTGCGCGGGTGCGCTCGCCGTCGGTTCGGGTGCGCTCTCGATCGGTGGGCTGGTCGCGTTCATCTCGTACGTCTTGATGTTGGTCTGGCCGATCGAAGCGCTCGGCTGGATCCTGGCCATGGCCGAGGAAGCCGAAACTGCGGCCGGCCGCGTGTGGGAGGTTTTCGACACCGACCCGCTCATCGCCGACAAGCCCGGCGCGCGCACCTTGGTGCGGGCCGACGGTGAAATCCGCTTCGAAGGCGTGGGCTTCGCCTACCCCGGCGGGGAGCGGACGGTCCTGCGCGGCGTCGACCTCGAGATCCACCCCGGCGAGACGCTCGCGCTCGTCGGCGCGACCGGCGCCGGCAAGACGACCGTCGCCACGCTCCTGTCCCGCCTGCAAGACCCCACAACCGGCTCGGTGCGCCTCGACGGGCACGACCTGCGCGACATCTCGCTGCACAGCCTGCGCGCGCAGGTCGGATTCGCGTTCGAGGAGCCGACGCTGTTCTCGGCCAGCGTGCGCGAGAACCTGCTCATCGGCCACCCCGACGCGACCGATGCCGACATCGAGGACGCGCTCGCGATCGCGCAAGCGGCATTCGCGTACGACCTCCCCTGGGGACTCGACACCCGCATCGGCGAGCAGGGACTCTCGCTCTCCGGCGGTCAGCGCCAGCGGCTCGCGCTGGCGCGCGCGATCGTCGGCCGCCCGCGCGTGCTCGTGCTCGACGACCCGCTCTCGGCGCTCGACGTGCACACCGAAGCGCGCGTCGAAGAAGCCTTACGCCCGATCCTGGCCGAGTGCACCGCGCTCGTCGTGGTGCACCGGCCGTCGACGGTTTCGCTCGCGGACCGCGCCGCGCTCTTGGAAGACGGCCGCATCGTCGCGACCGGCTTGCACCGCGATTTGCTCGCTCGCGAGCCGCGCTACGCCGCCATCCTCAGCCAGGCAGCCGCCGAAGCCGAGGCGGAAGAGGAAGTGGCGTGAGCGAGCGTTGGGAGGCGGGTATCCCTCCCCACCTGACGGCGCTACCCCTGGGGAGCGAGCGGGGCCCGAGCGGCCCGGCCCGAGGAGACGCAGGGCGCAGCGACCGGACGGGAGCGGAGTCCGGAGTCGACCCATCGACGAGGGCCAGGAGCGGACACGCGTGACCATCCACGAGCCCGACGAGATTCCCGACGTCGACGCCGACGGTCCGCTCGA
>JBEVDP010000494.1:0-2787 GCA_040513235.1 Acidimicrobiia bacterium
CGGAAGCGGTACCTACTCCAAGACCGAGAGCACCTTCTCTAATGTTGCCTTCGGGCTGACCTTGTAGAAGACGCCGCTGAGTTTGCCCTTGTCGTCGACGACGAAGGCCGAGCGCACGATCCCCATGAACTTCTTTCCGTAGAGGGACTTCTCCCCCCACACGCCCCACGCCTCCGCGACCGCGTGGTCCTCGTCGGCGAGGAGCGGGAAACCGAGCCCGTACTTGTCGTCGAACTTCTTCTGCTTGGCGGGCGCGTCGGGACTGATGCCGACGACCGCAGCCTTGACCTTCTTCAACTGCGGGAACGCGTCGCGCAAGTTGCAGGACTGCGCCGTGCAACCCGGCGTGTCGGCCTTCGGATAGAAGTACACGACGAGGTTCTTGCCCTTGAACTGTGACAGCTTCACGACCTTGCCATCTTGGTCCTTCAGCGTGAACAACGGGGCCTTGTCGCCTACTGAGAGTCGTGCCATGCCCGTAGCATGCCGCGCGTGCCGCACCCCGCGCCTGCTCGGTTCGACGCGTCGACCGAGGAAGTACGCGCCGCGGCCGTCGCGCGACTCGGCGCGGTCGTCACCGACGACGGATCGCTCCGCGTCCCGATCGAAGGCGCACCGAGTGACTCGCTCGCCACCGTGATGACGGTGGCGGCCGACTCGGGCGGCACGGTCGTCACCGCGCGCCGGAGCGGCGTCATCAGCATCCCGTTCTTCGGTTGGTTCTTCAAGCCCATGACGCGGATCGCGGGCAATCGCTCCGCCAAGTACGCGCTCGCCGAACTGCGGCACGCCCTCGAAGGCGGCCCGCAGCCCAAAGCGCCGGCGGGCGTGATCGGGCTCCCGAGCGTGCCGTTCTCCCACGAGCAGACGTTGTTGCTCGCGTCGGCATCCGCCGCCGTCGCGGTCGTGTCGTTCGCAAGCGCGTTGTTCGGTCAGCTGGCCGACCCCATCGGGGAAACGTTCGGCGTCTCCGACGCCAAGCTCAGCGTCGCACTCGCGCTGACACGGGCGGGCGCTATCGTCGCGATCTTCGCGACGGCACTCGCCGACCGGCGGGGCCGCCGCCGCGCGATCCTGCTCGGGGTCGTCGGCTCCGCGGTCGCGTGCGGCATCTCGGCCGTCGCGCCGACGATCGAGATCTTCACCGTCGCGCAGATGCTGCAACGTGCATGCGTGAACACGACCTTGATCGTCGCCGGAATCGCGGTGATCGAAGAGGCGCCCGAAGGTGCGCGTGCCTACTCCGCGTCGATGTTGGCACTCGCCGGCGGCTTCGGCTTCTCCTTCGCCGTCGTCGCGCTGCCGTTCGCCGACATCGGCGACTACGGCTGGCGCATCCCGTACGTCGCCGGCGCGCTCACGGTCTTCTTCGCGGCGCGCATCGCACGGAACCTGGCCGAGACGACGCGCTACACGCAGATCGCGGTACGAACGGAGATCTCACGCGGTCGCCTGAAAGAGCTCCTCGACCCGAGGTATGGGCGTCGCTTCGCGCTCCTCGCGATCATCGGGTTCCTCGCCAACGTCTTCAACGCGCCGTCGTCGCAGCTGATGAACAAGTACCTGTCGGACGTCCGCGACTTCTCGAACTCCGGCATCGCGCTGTTCCGGACGGTCACCACCGCGCTCCCCGGCCTCATCGGCCTCGTGATGGGGGGCCGACTCGCCGAGCAGCGAGGCCGCAAGCCGGTCGCGATCGTCGCGCTGTTGATCGCGACGACAACGCAGATGATCTTCTTCCTCTACGGCGGAAGCCTGCTCTGGATCACCTCCGCGGTCTCGGTGCTGACCTCGGCCGCGGCCGGGATCGCGCTCGGCACCCTCGACGCCGAGCTCTTCCCCACCGAACTGCGCGGGACGTCGAACGCCCTATTGCTGATCGTCAGCGTTCTCGGCGCCGTCGCGGGCCTCGTGATCGCCGGGACGCTCTCGGATCCCCTGGGCGGGATCGGGCGTTCGATCGCGCTGTGCGGTATCGCGGGCGTGGTAGCCGCGATCTTCTTCGTGCCGCGCCTCCCGGAGACGAACGAGCAGACGCTCGACGAGGTGAGTCCGTCCGAACGCCCCGACGAGTACGGTCCGGAGCGTGCCGAAACCTGAAGTGCTGCTCGACGGACTCGCGTTCCCGGAAGGGCCGCGCTGGCACGAGGATCGGCTGTTCTTCTCGGACATGCACGGCCGGCGCGTCGTCGCGGTCGACATGACGGGTGCGTCCGAGACGATCGTCGAGGTGCCGAATCAACCCAGCGGGCTCGGCTGGCTCGCCGACGGGTCGATGCTCGTCGTCTCGATGGTCGATCGAAAGGTGTTGCGGTTCCAGAACGGCGCGCTCACCGAGCACGCGGATCTCTCGACGCTCGCGCCCGCGAACTGCAATGACATGGTCGTCGACAGCAGCGGTCGCGCCTATGTCGGGAACTTCGGCTTCAACATGTACGGCGGCGAGCCGTGGCGCAAGACGAACCTGCTCGCGGTCGAACCCGACGGTCGGGCATGGATCGCAGCCGACGATCTCAGCTTCCCAAATGGCGCGGTCGTCACCCCCGACAATGGCACGCTGATCGTCGGTGAGAGCACCGCCGCCCGCCTCACTGCGTTCGACATCGGTACCGACGGCAAGCTGACGAACCGCCGCGTGTGGGCATCGCTGCGCGACATCGGCGCGACGCCCGACGGCATCTGCCTCGACGCCGACGGTGCGGTCTGGGTCGCCTGCCCGGCGACCGATCGGTGCGTCCGCGTCGCCGAAGGTGGAGCGCTGCTCGACGAAGTCGCGACGGGTCGCGG
>JBEVDP010000495.1:0-3789 GCA_040513235.1 Acidimicrobiia bacterium
CGAGTTGCTGAGCCGCGTACCCGAAACGCTCGCCGCGCTCGCCACCCAATACCGCTTGCTGCTGATCACGAAGGGCGACTTGTTCGACCAAGAGAGCAAGATCGCGCGGTCGGGGCTCGCGGAGGTGTTCGACGGCATCGAGGTCGTGGCCGAGAAGGAGCCACTGACGTATGAGCGCATCGTTCGCCGGTATGGCATCGAGCCCGCGACCCTGCTGATGGTCGGCAACTCGGTGAAGTCCGACGTGTTGCCCGTGCTCGAGATCGGCGGTCAGGCTGCACTGGTGGAGTACCACCTGACCTGGGAGTTGGAGCACGCCGAGCGCCCGCACGCGCACGACGGCTACTGGGAACTGCCCGACATCAGCCACGTCCCCGATCTCTTGGCGCGTCTCAATGGGGAACCTTCGTGACCGATCCGTTTGGCGCGGCGGAGGAAGCCGCCGCCGCGGTCGCGCAGATGACGGGCGTGCCGCGCCACGACGTCGCGATCGTGCTCGGATCGGGATGGGGTGACGCCGCATCCGCCTTGGGCGACGTGACCTTCGAGGGCGCGCTCAGCGACGTTCCCGGTGTGCCGAAGCCGACCGTCGGAGGGCACAAGGGCAAGCTCGTCTCGGTGGCCGCGAGCGGCCGCAACGTGCTGGTGTTCGCGGGCCGGTCGCATCTCTACGAGGGCCACCCGGTCCATACGGTCGTGCACGGCGTGCGCACCGCGATTCTTGCCGGCTGTGGGGTCGTGATCCTCACGAACGCCGCGGGCGGGCTCAACCCCGACGTCGCGGTCGGCACCCCGGTCCTGTTGTGCGATCACCTGAACCTCACAGGCACGACACCCATGCTCGGCGCCGATCCACCGGAGCGCTTCGGCGCGCGGTTCTCCGATCTCACCGTGGCGTACGACGCCGAGTTGCGCGCGCTCGCGCACCGCGTCGACGACGGGTTGCCCGAGGGCGTCTACGCGGGCCTGCTCGGCGGTACCTACGAGACGCCGGCCGAGATTCGCATGTTGCGCACGCTCGGCGCGGATCTCGTCGGCATGTCGACCGTGCTCGAAACGATCGCCGCCCGTCACCTCGGCGCGCGCGTGCTCGGCATCAGCCTGGTGACGAACCTCGCCGCGGGCATCTCACCCGAGCCGCTCGACCACCAAGAGGTGCTCGCGGCGGGCAAGGCCGCGGGCCCGCGCATGATCGCCCTCCTCCAAGGCGTCGTCGAGGGGTTGTAGTGGAAGAACTCGGGACGATTCTGGGGGTGTGGGCGCACCCGGACGACGAGGGGTATCTCTCGGCCGGGATCATGGCCACTGCCGTGCGCAGCGGACAGCGAGTCGTGTGTGTGACGGCGACGCGCGGGGAGGCGGCCGATCCCGACCGGTGGCCGCCGGAGGACCTTGCCAAGATCCGCGAGGGAGAGCTGTACGCCTGCCTCGGCATCCTCGGCGTCACCGAGCACCGCTGGCTCGACTACCCCGACGGCGGCTGCGCCGAGGTCGACCCCGACGAAGCGGCGGGGAAGCTCGCCGCGATCATCGACGAAGTGAAGCCCGACACCGTGCTCACGTTCGGGCCCGACGGCCAGACCGGGCATACGGATCACATCGCGGTGTGCGAGTGGACGACGCGTGCCGTCGCCCGCGCCATGCACTCGGCCGAGCTGCATTATTCGACGCACACGCCCGAGTGGGCGGCCGCGTTCCTGGCCGCCGCAGTCGCGCACAACGTGATGATGACCGACGACATCGAGATGCCGAGCGTCTCGCGCGAACAGCTGTCGATCGTGTTCCCGATGACCGAGGAGATCCTCGAGCTCAAGGAGCGGGCCATGGTCGCCCAGGCGTCACAGTCGGCCGAGCTCCGCGCCGCGATGGGTGAGGACGCCTACAGGGAAGTCTTGCGCGAAGAGGTATTCAGACGAGCACCAGATCGGCATACGCAGGCTTGATCACCTCGTTGATGAGGTGCAAGCGCTGGTCGAACGGCAAGAACGCGCTCTTCATGCCGTTGATCGTGGCCCAGCGGATCTCCTCCCAGCCCCAGTCGAACGCGTCGACGAGTTTTGCGAACTCCCCCGACATCGAAATCTGGCTCATCAGCCGGTTGTCGGTGTTCACGGTCACGCGGAACCGCAGCCTCGACAGCAGCCCGATCGGATGCTGCTCGATCGACGGCGCCGCGCCCGAGTGCACGTTCGAAGTGGGACACATCTCGAGCGGCACGCGCGTATCGCGCACGTAGCTCGCGAGCCGGCCGAGCTTCGCATTGCCCTCGGCGTCGACGACGACGTCGTCGGCGATGCGCACGCCGTGTCCGAGCCGGTCGGCGCCGCAGAACTGCAGTGCTTCCCAGATCGAGGGCAAGCCGAACGCCTCGCCCGCATGGATGGTGATGTGGAAGTTCTCGCGCATAACGTACTGGAACGCGTCGAGGTGGCGGGTCGGCGGGTAGCCGGCTTCTGCACCCGCGATGTCGAAGCCGCATACGCCTTCGTCGCGCCACCGGACCGCGAGCTCTGCGATCTGCAACGAAAGGGCGGCGGTGCGCATCGCGGTGCACAGGACCCGAACCATGATGTCGCGACTTTCGCTCCCCTGGCGGAACCCTTCGAGCACGGCCTCGACGACCTCGTCGAGCGTCAGGCCCTTCTCGATGTGTAGCTCGGGCGCGAACCGAACCTCGGCGTACACGACCCCGTCATCGGCGAGATCCTCCGCGCACTCGCGCGCGACGCGGATCAGTGCCTCGCGCGACTGCATCACGCCGACCGTGTGTACGAACGTCTCGAGGTAGAGCACGAGATCGGAACGGTTGGCGCCGCGCGTCATCCACGCCGCGAGTTCCTCGGCATCGTGCGTGGGCAAGTCGCCGTAGCCTTCGGCTTCCGCGAGCTCGACAATCGTCGTGGGCCGGAGCCCGCCGTCGAGGTGGTCGTGCAGGACCACCTTGGGTGCGTTGCGGATCTGTTCGAGCGTCGGACGCGCCATGCGCCGAGGTTACGCCTGCTCGATCCGGGCGAGCACCAGGGGCGCCGGCGCGATCGGTTCACTCCCGATCTCGAAACCGCCTTCGAGCGCGGCCAAGGCATCGGGCAGTTTGGCCGGGTCGTCGATGTGGAGTTCGAGCAGCACGTCGCCTTCTTTGACCCGATGGCCGGGCTTGGCCCGGCACACCACGCCGGCCGACGGCGACACCGGATGCTCCTTGCGCGCCCGCCCCGCGCCGAGGCGCCACGCGCAGTTGCCGACCGCGCGGGCGTCGAGGCGTGTCAGCACCCCGCCGTGTGGCGCGGTCACGGTTTCGATCTCGGTCGCGGTGGGGATCGGCGCGTCGGGATCGCCGCCCTGGGCCGCGACCATGGCCCGCCACACGGGCAGGGCACGGCCGGACGCGAGCACGTCGGCTGGATCGTCGCAGTCGACTCCGGCCAGCGCGACCATCTCGCGCGCGAGAGCGACCGTGATCTCGACGAGGTCGGCCGGCCCACCGCCTTCGAGCGTCTCGACGGATTCGGTGACTTCGAGCCCGTTCCCGGCCGCACACCCGAGCACGGTCTCCATCGCGGTCTGGAGGGCAACGGTGCGCACGCCGTTGGCTTCACCGATCGCAACCATCGTTTCCGCGAGCTCGCGGCCCCGCGCGGGATCCGGCAGGAACGCGCCGCTCCCGTACTTCACGTCGAGCACGAGCGCGTCGGTTCCTTCGGCGATCTTCTTCGACATGATCGACGACGCGATGAGCGGGATCGACTCGACGGTGCCGGTGACGTCGCGCAGCGCGTAGAGCTTGTGATC
>JBEVDP010000496.1:0-14799 GCA_040513235.1 Acidimicrobiia bacterium
CGACTTGGCGGCCGCGGCCGTTCGTACGTTGCCGCGCACCGCGAGGCTCATTCCGATGAAGCCAGTGAGGCCCGACATGAGGCAGCCCGCGACGAAGGCGACCGTGCGCCATGTCCCAGACTGCGCGAACGACAAGGCTTCGGTTGTGTCGCCGTCGACTGTTTTCTTCACTGCAGTCGACGTGAGGAACACCACGATCGCGAGCGGGATCAGGATGACGGCGATCGTCTTGAACTGCCGGTTCAAGTACGCGAGCGCACCCTCCTGGATCGCTTTGGCGATCTCCTTCATCTTCGGAGTGCCCTCGTCTTCGGCGAGCACCTTCCGCATCAAGAAGAACCCGACCGCGATCGCGAGGAGCGCGGTGAGTGCCGAGCCAATGAGAATGGCCCACTCACCGCCCTTCAGCTCGAAGATCTGATAGCCGCCCTCGGCGGCCAGGACTGATGTCATTGGCATGTTCCTTGCTCAGGACTTGGGTCTAGGAGCTTCAAGCAGATTTCTGGACGTACACCTGGTTGGCGACCGTCGCGCCGAGTGTGCGGTCGTTGCCGTCGACGCGCAGGACGAGCGGACCGTCGAAGGGATGCTTCTCTTTCACCTCGACGCGCACGCCGGGCCGCAGACCGAGCGTGTCGAGGAAGGCGACGATCTCGGGATCGGTGGAGCCTGGCACGGCGACGACCGCGACGTCACCCGGCTCGAGGTCGTACAGCGGCGGCATGATCGGGAGGTTGGCGGTCTCCTTGGCCGGTATCGGGAAGCCGTGCGGACACGATTCGGGCCGGTCGAGCGCGACGTAGAGCCGGTCCTCGACTTCTTGCGGGAGCTCGTGTTCGAACGCGGTCGCGAGGCGGTCCGCCTCGTTCCACGCGTAGCCGAGCATGTCGGCGAGGAAGCGCTCGACGATCCGGTGCCGGCGGATCGCGGTGATCGCGGCCTGCCGCCCGCCGTCGGTCAGCTCGACCCCGTGGTAGGGCTTGTGATCGACCAGGCCCCGGTCGGCGAGCCGCTTCACGGTGGTGGTAACGGTCCCCGGGCTGAGGCCGAGCCTTTCGGCCAGCTCCCCGGTATGGGCGCCACCGTCGGTCGAGAGCCGATATATGGCTTTCAGGGCCTCGCGGTCAGATTTTGTGAGAGCTGCTGCGACAGGTTCGATGCAGAGAACTTAGATTTTGATTCCTCAAAAGGTCAAACTCAGGCAGGCGGAGAGTCTGAGTCGAGGTGGTACGGCACCGAGGTCACCACCGTGCCCTTGCGGAACAACAGGCGGCCCTTGAGGAACAAGGCGCTCTGGTTGTGCAAGAGGTGGCCCCACCAGGAGTCGACGACGAACTCCGGGATCACAACGGTGATGATGTCGTTCTCATAACGGGCGTCGAGCTCGTCGACGAAGCGCAAGATCGGCCGCGTCAGCTCCCGGTAGGGCGAGTGGATGATCTCGAGCGGGATGTCGAGGTTCCGTTCCGACCATGCCTTCTCGATCCGCTCCTGCTCGTCCTCGTCGGACGCGACGCTGACTGCGACGAGGTGATTCGGCGCGAGCGACTTCGCGTACGCCAACGCTTCGAGCACACCCCTGTGAATGCTGCCGACCAACACCACGACCGTGTGGTTCATGCGCCGAGGCCGGTAGTCGGCCGGGACGCGCAACCGCGCCGCAACTCCGGCGTAGTGATGCTTGATCGCTTTGAACAGCGCCACGATCGCGGGGATCACGACGAGCGGCACCCACGCGCCACTCGTGAACTTGGTGGACGCGACGATGAGCGTCACGAGCCCGGTCGCACCCGCGCCGACGCCGTTGATGATCACGCCGCGCCGCCAGTTCGGCTCGCGCTCCTTCAAGTGGTGGCGCACCATGCCTGTCTGCGACAGCGTGAACGAGAGGAAGACGCCGACCGCGTACAACGGGATGAGCGCATTGGTGACGCCACCGAACGCGATGAGCAGCGCCGAGGCGGCCAGTGCGAGCACGAGCACGCCGTTCGAGAACACGAGGCGGTCGCCACGACTCGAGAGCTGGCGCGGCAGGTATCCGTCTCTCGCGATAATCGACGAGAGCCGCGGGAAGTCCGCATAGGCGGTGTTGGCCGCGAGCGTGAGGATGCCGGCTGTCGCGAGTTGGAGGACCCAGAACGCGAGGCCGTTGCCGAACACGGCTTCGCCCATCTGCGCGAAGACGGTCTGTTCGTGGCTCGGATACGGATGCAACCGATGCGCGAGCACCGACACTCCGAAGAAGAGCGTCCCGAGGATGAGCGCCATCGCGGTCAACGTCATGGCGGCGTTCTTCGCCTCCGGGCGTCGGAACGCCGGTACCCCGTTCGAGATCGCCTCGACGCCCGTGAGCGCGACCGCACCCGACGAGAAGCCCTTGAGGATCAGGAACAGTCCGAGCGTGCCGCCCGCTTCGAGTGCAGCTTCCGACTGCTCCGGAATGAACACGATCTCCTCGACCCCACCGAACCAACCGAAGTACGACTTCATGAGGCCGAGCACCACGAGCGCGGTCAGGATGACGATGTAGAGGTACGTCGGGAAGGCGAAGAGGCGCCCCGACTCCTTCACACCCCGCAGGTTCGCGAGCGTGATGATCGCGATCAGCGCCAGCCCGAGTTCGACGCGGTGGTCGGCCAGGCTCTCGAACTGCGGGATGGAAACGATCGCGGCGACGCCCGCCGAGATCGACACCGCCACCGTGAGGATGTAGTCGACCAGGAGCGACGCACCGGCGACGAGTGAGGGGTTCTCGCCGAGGTTCTCCCGGCTGACGACGTACGAGCCGCCGCCGCTGGGATAAGCGAAGATCGTCTGGCGATACGACGTGGCGACGATCGCGAGCAGCAACGCGACCGCGATCGAGATCGGGATGAGCACGTCGAGGCCGAGCGCCAGGCTCGAGGCGCCGACGGCGGTGACGAACAGGATCTCCTCGGTCGCATAGGCCGTCGAGGAGATCGCGTCCGACGAGAAGACGGCCAGCCCGATCGTCTTGGGGATGCGTTGGTGTTCCTGCTCGGAGGATGCGAGCGGGCGCCCGACGAAAATCCGCTTCAGCGTCTCCAACATTCCGGCCAGGATGCTAAACGGCCGGGTACGGAGCCGTACCTCGACGCGTCAAGATCGCGTCAATTCTCCAGGTGGTATGGCACCGAGATAACCACGGTGCCTTTACGGAAGAGCAGCCGGCCCTTCAGCAAGAGCGCGCTCTGGTTGTGGAGCAAATGCCCCCACCATGACGTCACGACGAACTCGGGCAACACAACGGTGACGATGTCGTTCTCGTAGCGGGCGTCGAGCTCGTCGATGAACCGCATCACCGGCCGGGCGAGCTCTCGGTACGGCGAGTGCACGATCTCGAGGGGGACGTCGATCTGACGTTCGGCCCAGACCTTCTCGATGCGCTCCTGCGCCTCGTCGTCGGAGACGATCGACATCGCCACGAGGTGGTTCGGCGCGAGCGACTTCGAGTACGCGAGCGCTTCCATGACGCCTCGGTGCACGCTGCCGACCAGCACGACGATCGTATGGTTCATGCGGCGCGGCTTGTAGTCGTCGCTGATGCGCAATCCCGCCGCCACCGCGTCGTAGTGACGCTTGATCGCCTTGAACAGCACGACGATCGCAGGAATGACGACGAGCGGGATCCAGGCGCCGGTCGTGAACTTGGTGATCGCGACAACGAGAAGCACGAGGAGCGTCGCGGTCGCGCCGAGACCGCTGATCACCGCGTGCTGCTTCCACCCCTCGTGGCGCTCGCGCAGGTGGAAGCGCACCATGCCGGATTGGGAGAGTGTGAACGACGTGAACACCCCCACTGCGTAGAGCGGGATCAACGCGTTCGTGACGCCGCCGAACGCAACGATCAACGCGCTCGCCATGAGCCCGAGCACGACGATCCCGTTGGAAAACACGAGCCGATCACCGCGACTTGCGAGCTGACGGGGGAGATAGCCGTCGCGCGCGACGATCGATGACAGGCGCGGGAAGTCGGCATAGGCGGTGTTCGCCGCGAGCACGAGGATGCCTGCGGTCAAGACCTGCAGGATGAACAGCATCGCCCCGTCGCCGAATACCGCTTCGCCCATCTGCGCGAACACGGTGACGTCATGGCTCGGGCCGGGATGGAGGTGACTCGCGAGCACCGAGACCCCGAGGAACAGCGACGCGAGGATCGAGCCCATCAGCACGAGCGTGAACGCGGCATTTTTCGGTTCGGGTCGCCGGAACGCGGGGACGCCGTCGGAGATCGCCTCGATGCCGGTGAGCGCGACGGCGCCCGACGAGAAGCCTTTCAGGATGAGGAACAGCGAGATCGTCCCGCCGCTGACCGCATCGACCTCCAACCCCGGGATGGAGTTCGGGTCGATCGGCGAGATCCCACCGAACCACCCGAACCATTCCTTGGTGAGGCCGAAGAAGATGAGCGCGACGACCATGACGATGTAGCCGTAGGTCGGGATCGCGAACATGCGGCCCGACTCCTTGATGCCGCGCAAGTTCGCCAGGCTGACGAACACGATCAGTGTGAGGCAGATCGCGACGCGGTGATCGATGAGGGTGTCGTGGAACGCGGGGATCGAGATGAGCGCGGCTGTGCCCGCGGACACCGACACGGCGACCGTGAGGATGTAGTCGACGAGGATCGAGGCGGCCGCGACGAGCGACGGCAGTTCGCCGTGGTTCTCGCGGCTGACGACGTAGGCCGCGCCGCCCTTCGGGTACGCATAGATCGTCTGCCGGTACGACGTAACCACGATCGCGATGAGGACCGCGACCCCGATCGCGATCGGTACGAGTTTGTCGAGGCCCAGCGCGAGGCTCGTCCCCGCGCCGACGGCGGTGACGAACAGGATCTCCTCGGTCGCGTACGCCGTCGAGGAGATGGCGTCGGAGGAGAAGACCGCAAGGGCGACCGTCTTCGTGAGGCGCTGGTGCTCTTCCTCGGAGGTGGCGAGCGGGCGACCGACGAAGATCCGTTTCAGGCTGTCGAGCATCGTCCTTCCAGGTCGGTCTCCCCTGCTGGCTCGCCAGCATGCCACTTGCGGTGTGCCGGCCGGGGTCCGGCAGTCGTAGCATCCCGCCTCGTCGCTTGGCGCAGGAGGCGCGGTGCACGTTGTCGTGATCGGATGTGGGCGCGTCGGCAGCGAACTCGCGGGTGCGCTCGAACTTGCCGGCCACTCGGTGGCCGTCGTCGACAAGAATCCCCGGGCCTTCGCCCGTCTCCCCGCCGACTTCAGCGGCCGCACGGTGCAGGGCTTCGGATTCGATCGCGATCATCTCGACGCGGCCGGGATCAACGAGGCGGGAGCGTTCGCTTCGGTGACCAACGGCGACAACTCCAACATCCTGTGCGCGCGCATCGCACGCGAGACGTATGGCATCGCACAGGTCGTCGCCCGCATCTACGACCCGCGGCGCGCGCTCATCTATCAACGACTCGGAATCCCGACCGTCGCAACCGTCTCGTGGACGACCGATCAGGTGCTTCGGCGGCTGCTCCCCACGGAGACCCGGCACGACTGGATCGACGCGACCGCGAGCGTGGGGTTGGTCGAACGCCCGATCCCGCCCGCCGCGATCGGCCACAAGGTTGGGCGGCTCAATCGCCCGGGCCGGTTCTGGCTCACCGCGGTGTCGCGGTTCGGGAAGGCGCAGATCATCACCAGCGACATGGTCGGCCAAGAAGGCGACGTGCTCACGTTCGTGACCGCGATGGACGCGATCGACGAACTCCAAGCCCACATCGATGCCGGAGGCGATTACTGATGCGCGTTGCCATCGCGGGTGCCGGCAACGTCGGCTTGTTCATCGCCAACGATCTCGTCGGCGCGGGCCACGAAGTGCAGCTCGTCGAACAGAACCCGAGCGTCGCCGAGCGCTTGGCGCTCGCCGAGGGCGTGGAGCTCGTTGTCGCCGACGCGTGCGAGGTTACCTCGCTGCGCAGCGCGGGCTTCGAACGCTGCGATGTCGTTGTCGCGGCGACGGGCGACGACGAAGACAATCTGGTGATCTCGCTGCTCTCGAAGCAGGAGTTCGGAGTGCCGCGTGTCATCGCGCGCGTGAACCACCCGAAGAACGAGTGGTTGTTCAACGACAACTGGGGCGTCGATCTTGCGGTGTCGACCCCGCACCTCATCACCGCGCTTGTTGAGGAAGCGGTATCGGTCGGTCGCCTGGTTCGGATCCTGCAGTTCGAAGGCGGCGCCGTCCGCCTCGTCGAAGTGACGCTCGCCGACGACGCACCAGTGATCGACAAGGCGATCAAGGATCTCGACATCCCGCGCGACGCGACGATCGTCGCCGTGTTGCGCCAGGAACATGTCGTCATGCCGCGCGGCGACACGATGTTCGAAGCCGGCGACGAAGTGCTCGCGATGGTGACGGCGGAGGCGGAGGACGACGTCCGCCGGATCCTCACGGGCGGCTGACGCGTGTATCCGCTCTCGGCGCCTGAGGCGCCGGGCCGCACCTAGAGCAGCGTGTAAATCGGATTGAACATCTGGCGCTGCCGGCCGTCGAGCGTGATGACACCCTCGAACACGACGCGGCGTCCGGCCATGACGCCACTGATCTTGCGCCGTCCGAGGAAGACGCCCGTGAGCGAGGCGTGCCCGTCGTTGATCGTGACTTCCAGCGCATCGGCGCCGGCGCGGGGCACGATCCGAAGTGACCGGACTTCGCCGACGACGCGGGTCGGACGCCGCAGTTCGACCTGGTCGATGGGCGTCACGTTCATCTTCGTGCAGAACGCCCGGAGCTCGTCGCGGTCGAGCTCGTCGACCGGCTTCGTGAGGCGTTCCACCAGTTTTCTCAGTGCCACGGTTTCTCGTTCTCCCGGCCGGTCTGCTGGTCCGATCGTGTCATCCGACGGCCAGGATCCGAGATTACCGGGTGCCGATCTGGCACTCTTGATCCCCGATGCGATCACGTCCCGCCGTTCGGGCGGTGGCCGCGGTCACGTGTGCACTCCTCTTTGCTGCCGGTGTTGCGGCATGCGGGGGCGGCGACGATGACGACGCGGCTACGGCAACAACCGACGACACCGAACCAGAATCAACAACCACTACGACCGAAGTCAGCGCGGCTGTCGCGCTGGCGCTCGGTGACGTCGCCGTCGCGAGCACCGGTCCGGAGACCGCGCTCGACGACGCGACGAAGGCTGCGATCCTCGCGGCCGCGCAGAAGTACATCGACGTCGCCGTGTCCGCACCGCTGTTGAGCGGCGCGGTTGGCGAGGGGTACGACACGCTGTTCGATGCATCTGTCGCGGCCAATGCGACCGGCGCGGACCGCGCGGTCCTCACCGACGAAGGCATCACGCCGGTCAACGCGACGCCAACGATCACTCCCACGCCGGTGCGCATCGACGCGCTCGCCGACGGCGCCGGCGCACTCGTGTTCCTTGCGGCGACGTTCAACATCGACGTCGCCGGTGTTACCGATGCAGGGCCGCTCACGATCAACCGCGTGAACGAACTCACGTTCGTTCCGGGACCGAACGGGACGTGGCCGGTGACCGCCTACCGAGTCACCGTGACGCGCACGACGCCCGACGCGGCCACCACCACCACGACCGCGGAGGCCGGCGCGTGATTGCCATTCGCCGAATCGCCATTGGATTCACCGCTGCACTTCTCGTCGGCGCGCTCGCGCTCGGCGGACTCGTTGCGGCGTGGTTCGCGGGTGTGCGCATCCCGCTCGCGTCGGGCACGACGTACATGCAGATCCAACAGATCGCTTCCGCCGACGCGGCCGGTTCGCCGAGCGGCACGTTCTTCATCGCGCTCATCGGCACCGACTTCCGGCCTGGTGTCGGCGGGCACCGGCCCGACGCGCTGCACCTCGTCGGCGTGAACCCGACCACGAACACCGCGACGATGCTGAACGTGCCGCGCGACACGTGCTGGCGCGGCGGCAAGATCAACCGGGCCACAGGCGAGGACGGGCCGCGCGACCCCGCAAACGCGCTCGGCGAGCTGATCGGCGTGCCGGTGACCTACGCGATCTCCGTCGACTTCGCCGGCTTCACCGGAATCGTCGACGGCATGGGTGGCGTGCAGATCAATGTTCCGATCGCGATGAACGATCACAACTCCGGCGCCGTCTTCAGCCCCGGCGAGCAGCGCATCAACGGCGGGCAGGCGCTCGCGCTTTCCCGCGACCGCCACGATTTCCCGCGCGGCGACATCACGCGCTCTGAGAACCAGGGCCTGGTGATCATCGCCGGACTGCGAACACTGCAGGCGGAGGCGAAAGGAGCCATGGGCGAGTTCAAGACGCTGGCGACCCTTGGCCGCCACGCACGGCTCGACGGCCTGAGCGTTCAGGACGCGTACCGACTCGCCCGCATCGCGCAGGGGATCGACCCCGCGACGGTTCGCAACGTGACGATCCCGGTCGGCGGCGGCAGCGGCTGCCTCGGCCTCGGCGGCGGTGCCGGCGCCCTCTTCGCCGACTTCGCGGACGACGCCACCCTCCAAACTCACTGACAGAGCGCGCATTTCCTCACATCTGATGTGACGGGACCTGTACGGATTCCGCCCGAGAACCTTCACATGCGATGTGAGACTCTTGCACCTCGGTACGGTGGCGGGGTGACTGTGACGGACGCTCGGGGGACGCTGGATGCGCTGGCGGCGGAGCCGGAGCTCGCGGGGCGGCTCGTCTACTCCGAAGTGCTCGCGGCACGCGAGGCGCACTTCGGCGAGCTTGCGAAGCCGTTGCATCCGGATGTGACCGCCCGACTCGAGTCGCGCGGCATCGACAGGCTGTTCACGCACCAAGCCGCGGCAATCGACCGGCTCCGAGCCGGCACGAGCGTCGTCATCGCGACCGGGACCGCGTCGGGGAAGTCGCTCTGCTACCAGCTCCCGATCGTCGACTCCGTCGTTTCCGGCGAACTGGAAACGGCCCTCCTGATCTACCCGACGAAGGCCCTCGCGCAAGATCAGCTTCGGGCGCTGCGGTCGTGGCTCGTTCCGGGCCTGCGAGCTGTCACCTACGACGGCGACACCGCAACCGACGACCGGGCCTGGGCCCGCAAGAACGCGAACGTCGTACTCACCAACCCCGAGATGCTGCACATGGGCATCCTGCCGTCGCACAAGCGGTGGGCGACCTTCCTCATGCGACTGCGCTACGTCGTCGTCGACGAACTTCATACCTTGCGCGGCATCTTCGGCAGTCAGGTCGCACACGTGTTGCGCCGTCTGCAACGCCTGTGCGAGCACTACGAGGCCACCCCCACGTTCTGTTTCGCGAGCGCGACGATCGGCAATCCGGGCGAGCTGGCGACGGCGCTGTGCGGGCACCCGGTAGAGGCGATCACAGACGATGGGTCACCCCGCGCCGAGCGCGTGCTCGGCTGTTGGCAACGGCCGCTCCTCGACGAACACTCCGGCGCGCGCGGCTCCGCCAACGTCGAGACCGCCAACCTGTTGGCTCGGTTCGTGCGCTCGGGCCACCAGACGCTCGCATTCACGCGCAGCCGCCGCAGCGCCGAGCTCGTCGCCCAACGCGCGCGCACCCGGCTCGAAGACGCGGAGGCGGGGCTCGCCGGCCGCGTCGCCGCGTATCGAGCCGGGTACCTCGCCGAAGAACGGCGGGAGATCGAACGCGACCTGTCGAGCGGCCGGCTCGTGGGCATCGCGGCCACCAACGCACTCGAGCTCGGCATCGACGTCGGCGGGCTCGACGCCGTGATTCTCAACGGGTTCCCGGGGACGCTCGCGTCGATGTGGCAACAGGCCGGTCGTGCCGGCCGCACCGGACGCCGCTCGGCGGCGGTGCTTGTCGCCGGGGACGACCAGCTCGACCAGTGGTATGCCGCGCACCCCCGGGAGCTGACCCACCGCCAGCCCGAGCGTGCCGTCGTGAACCCGCAGAATCCGTTTGTGCTGCGGGCCCAGGTCGCGTGCGCGGCGCACGAGTTGCCGCTCGCGCCCGAAGACGAGCGCTGGTTCGGCGACGGGCTCGACGACGCGGTGCGTGATCTCGTGCTCACCGACGCGCTCCGTCCCCGCGGCGGGCGCATGTACTGGTGCGGCGAGCGCCCGCCCGCGCCGGAAGTCGGGCTGCGGACCGGATCGTCGATCGAGTACCGGCTCGTCGACCGCGACGACGCCCGCACGATCGGTACCGTCGACGACGCCCGCGTGTTCGGCGTCGCGCACGCGGGCGCGGTGTACCTGCATCAGGGCCGGCAGTACCGCGTCGACGAACTCGATATCCGCGACCATGTCGCGTTCCTCTCGGAGTACGAGGACGCCGACGAGTACACGCAGCCCCGCACCGAGACCGACATCGCGATCGTGACCGAGGACCGTCAGGCCGTGCTCGGCGAAACCGTTGTACACCTCGGCGCGGTGGAAGTGACCAACCAGGTGATCGCGTATCAGCGCAAACAAATCTCGAACAACACCGTGATCGAGGTGTGTGAACTCGACTTGCCCGAGCGGTCCTTGGTGACGCGCGCGTGTTGGTACACGGTCGGGATCGACGCGGTCGAGACCGCGGGCATCGAGCCCGCGCAACTCATCGGCACCGTGCATGCGGCTGAGCACGGCCTCATTGGCATGCTCCCGCTGTTCACGATTTGTGATCGCTGGGATGTCGGCGGTGTCTCGATGGCATTGCATCCGCAGACTGGCGAGCCAACGATCTTCGTGTACGACGGCTACCCCGGCGGCGCCGGCATTGCCGAACTCGCCTTCGACGCCGCCCCTCGCCACGCGCAAGCGACACTCGACCTCGTCGCCGCGTGCCCCTGCGACGACGGGTGCCCTTCGTGCGTGCAGTCGCCGAAGTGCGGCAACTGGAACGAGTACCTCGACAAGGCGGGCGCGATCACACTGCTGCGCCTCATGGCCCTTCCACCTGGCTGAAATCGACCTCGGCGCGGGCGCGGGCTCGCGCCGAATCGGGAATCTCCACTTCGACCTCGGCGGCCAACCCGCCACATGCGCACACGACGACGACCGCGCCGTTGTCCATCGCCGTTTCAGTGGCAGCGGCGCGGGCAGCAGCCGCGCCCCGCCCGAGCGCGAGTTGATCGGCCGCCGCGAGCGCGGCTGCATCGGCCGCGGTCTGGGCGCGCGCGGCCTCCGCGGCCGCGCCGCCGAGGCGAGCGACCGCCGTCGCCGCCAACATGGCGAACACGATCACGACCGCGACCAACGGGGTCGCGGCGCCGCGCTCGGTACGCCGCCGAGTCATCGCTCGCGCCGCATCACAGCGTGGGCCTCCAGTTCCGGATCCGGGAACAGGGCACCGATCAACGGCAACGACGTCTTCGACTCGTAGCGCACCGTCACCACCACGTCGTCGCCGATACGGGCGCCCCGCCACACCTCGATGTCGGCGCCGTCGAGCACGTCGGTGGCCGCGCCCCGAATGCGCCCGCCGTCGGCCGCGACCGCGGCTTCGCGCGCGGCGGCCCGGGCCGCGTGCACCGTCAGCACTTGGTCGCGAGCGATGAACGCGACCTGGAACACCGCCATCAGGAACACGACGACGATCGGGATCGCGAACGCGAGCTCGACCGTGGCTTGCCCGCCGGCTGAGCGCGTGCTCCGCCGGCGGGCCGTGCCATTGGTCATTTGATGAAGTCGAGGACCTTGCCGACGATGTTGTCGAAAAGGTTGTCGATGGCGCCGGTCTTGGTGACCCACGCGAGCACGAGGCCGGCGATCGCCGCGGCCGCGATGAGCACGAGCGCGTACTCGGCGGTTGTCTGGCCCGACTCCCCGCGGCGGTCGACGTGATCGACCACCGCGATCCACAAGCGAAGGAACAGATCAGGCACGGATGCTCTCCTCTCTGGTGTCGATTTCGGATTCGATGCCGCGTCGGTTCGGCACCGCTCGCTCAGAACGACATGCCCGATACGAGCACGGGCACGACGGTGAGCAACGCGAACGCGGGCAGGACGCAGAACACCAGGGGGAAGAGCAACCGCACCGGAACGGTGCGAGCCCGGGCCTCGGCCCGGCGGCGTGCGTCGGCACGCACTTCCTGCGACAGCGTCGCCAAGGACGCGGCGATCGGTGCGCCCAACCGTCCGCTGGTGCGCAGCACGTCGGTCAGGGGTTGCACCGGAGGAGCCGCCGCGCCGGCCTCCCGCAACGCGACGTCGAACGGCGCGCCCAATGCGGCGCGGCGATCGATGCCGGCGAACACGGCCGCGACTGCCGGCGCGCCCCACCTCGCGACGACACCGACGGTTCCGAACGCGGTGTACCCCGCGCCAATCGCCACCGCCGTGAGATCAACGGCGACGGGGAGTTCGACAAGCAACACGTGCGCGGCGCGGCGCCCCCGCCGCACGCGCCGCGGCGCGCTGAACACGCGCGCGACGACAGTGACCGGTCGTGAGCGGACGATGCGGTCGAACGCCGCGAGACGCGGCACTCGCCGTCGCGGCGCTCGCAGCCGCCGCGCGCGCCGAGCCGCGCTGAGACGCGGAGCCACCAGCCGCATACCGCACACCGCCATCCAGCCCCACCCGATCGCGAGCCCCCACACCAGCAGACGGTCGGTCATGCCGGTGCCCCGTTCGCCAGGATGCGGCGCATCCACCATGCGCCAAACACTTCGAGGCCGAGGCCCACGACCAGACACAACCGGCCGGCCGGCGCCCCAATGAGTACGTCGACCGCGCGTCGGTCGAGGAGGAACGAGAACGCGAGATACGCCAGCGGCCCGACGCCGACCACGATTGCAGAAGAACGCGCTTGCGCCGAGAGAGCACGCGCCTCGGCGGCGACGCCGATCCGCTCCCGCAACGACATCGCGAGGCTCTCGAGCGCGTCGGCCGACCGCCCGCCGACCTCGTGCGCGACCGCGAGTGCGCCCGCAGCGGAAGCAGTCCCCGGCACCGGCCGTTCCCGCGACCACGTCGCGAGCGCGTCGGGGAGCGCCGCACCCAATCCGGTACGCGCTTCCACGCGCGCGAAGTCGCCCGCGAGCGGGCCGTCGCCAGTCGCGACGCTCGCGACCGCGGTGGCCACCGTGCCCCCCGCCCGCAACTCGGATGCAACCTGGTCGAGCGTCGTGGGCACCGCCGCCGTCACCGCCCGCGCGCGTCGGTGCCGGAGCGCGTGCAGCGCGAACGGGCCGCCGACCACCACCGCGACGACGCCGACGAGCCCGAGCACCGGCGCGATCGCCACACCGATCAACGCCACGACCACGAGGACCAGGAGCCACACCTGAACCGCGTGCTCCGGACTCGTGTCAACCATCGCCGAGTCCAGCATCTCTGCCAGCCGCGCTCGTACGCGCGGCGGCAATCCGAGCGGATCGCGCCCCGGACCGACAACCCGATCGATCACCGCGTACCGCCGCGCCGCACGCGCCAGCCACATGCTGCTCAGCCCGCCGATCACCGCGATGCCCGCCGTCAGCACCGGTGCCACGCTTCCGCCAGGTCGACCCCCGTCCGCCGGGCCGGACGCGCCGGCGCGTCGACGGGTTCCAGCTCCGTCGCGCCGCGCCGGAAGAGCGTGCGTGTCGTCGCGCCGCGACTGCCAAGCTCGGCGATCTCCGTGACGAGCCGGCCGCCACCAGCGCCCCGCGCGACACAGACGATGCCGTCGATCGCCGCCGCGATCTGACCGCGGATCGCCGGCAGCGGAAGCCCGACGCCCGCGAGCAATGCCAGCGTCTCCAGCCGCGCCACCGCGGCCGAGGGTCCATTGGCGTGGACGGTCGAAAGCGAACCGTCGTGGCCGGTGTTGAGGGCCTGGAGCATGTCGAGCGCTTCACCGCCGCGCACCTCTCCGACGATGAGTCGATCCGGGCGCATTCGCAGCGCGGCCCGTACGAGTTCGCGCACCGACACGGCGCCCACCCCTTCGGCGTTCGCCGGTCGTGCCTCGAGCCGCACGACGTGCGGTTGCGGCAAGCGCAGCTCCGCGGTTTCCTCGATGGTGACGATGCGCTCGGCCGAGTCGACTGCGCGCGACAGCGCATTGCACAACGTCGTCTTGCCCGCGCCCGTCGCCCCGACCACGAGCACGTTCCAGCCCGCCCGCACCATTGCATCGGTAAACCTCTGCACGTGGTCGCTGATCCCGAACGCGTTCAACTCGACATCGCGCACGACGAAGCGCCGGATCGTCAGGCACGGACCGTCGGGCGCGAGCGGCGGCAGGATCGCGTGCAACCGGGACCCGTCGACGAGGCGGGCGTCGACCATGGGTGAAGCGTGATCGAGGCGTAGCCCGAGCGGCGCGACGACCCGCTCGGCCAGGTGGGCGATCGCGGTCGCGTCGAGATCGCAGTCGACCGCTTCGATGCGGCCGGCGCGCTCGACGTAAGCGCGGCCGGGGCCGTTCACCATGATCTCGCTCACCTCGGGATCGGCGAGCCAGCGCTCGAGCGGACCGAGTCCACCGACCGAGTCGACGAGCGCGTCGAGGACGCGGGACGCTTCCGCGGCTGGGCACAGCGGTGCTTCGTCGCGCAACACCTGTTCGAGATGCGCCCGCAACTCCGATCGGTCGAGCGCGCGCGGGTCGAACGGGGTTGCGAGCAGCCGCCGGTGCACCGACGCACGCAGCGCCCGGTCGGCGAGATCAACGCTCATCTTTGCCCGCTCTCGGCGCGACGCGCCGGGCCGCTCGGGTCCCGCTCGCTGCTCGCCGGGATACCGGCTCCCGACGCTCGCTCATGCATGCCCGCTCTCGGCGCGACGCGCCGCGCCGCCCGGGCGCCGCTCGCTCACGCGGCCTGTCCTTGCCGTCCCGAACAACCAAGACGCTTCAGCAACTCCCGCGCCGGCTTCAGGACTGC
>JBEVDP010000497.1:0-5034 GCA_040513235.1 Acidimicrobiia bacterium
GCGGTGAGGCCGTGCACGGTCGCGAAGACGAAGAGGACGAAGCTCGTCAGGTGCACGGCGTGCCAGGCGCGGCGTGGCATCCGCCGCATCGCGAGGGACGTCAACTCGATTGCGAGCAGCAGGTACATCGCGACCACACCGAGCGCGACAGCCGCGGGCTTGTAGGTCGTTACCAACGGCACGAACAGTTCGGCCGGACTGAAGTCGATGTACGAGTCGGCGGCCAGCCCGGCGAGATGCACGGCGACAAAGGCGACCGAAAGTCCAGCCACGAAACGGTGGACGTCGAGCACCCAGTTCGGCGCCGGCTTCCGGACGAGGCGCGTGGAGAGCTGCAGACCGCCGATGACGGAGAGCGATGCGAGCGCCCAGGCGACGATCCCAGCGGATCGCGCCGTGTACCACCACACCTGCGAGCGCATGGAACGAGCCTACGGGCGCCGGTCTCAGCTGCCCTTGGTCGTGGTGTGCGGTACCGGCACGATCAGTCGCGGCGCGGGCGTCGTCCTGGGCGTCGCGGGTGCCGGCACAAACCGAGTCGCGGGCGCGCGGGCCGCCGTTGGTGGGGTCGGCGTTGTGTTCGCCGACGTCGGTGCCGGGTTCGGGAACGTGTTCGCGCTCGCGACGGCGACTGTCCCGGCGATCGTGAAGAACGACGCGACACTCAGCCCGCCGAGCAACCACCGGGTTGCCGGCGCGGCGTGATGCCGTCGTTTTCCCGGTTGTCGCGGCGTCGCGCGTGACGCTGCGGCCCGTTCCTGGAGGCGCCGGATTCGCTCCGCGGGGTCGAGGTCGTTCGCGCGGTCAGTCATCGGACTCGCGACTTTCTTCTTGGGTGAAGGTCTGTTGTGTGTGCTCTTCGGTTTCGCGTTCGGTCGCGCGGGTCGCTCGCACGACGACGGGGGTCGTCGAGGCGGTCGACTCGACCGGCGCGGGACCGTTCACCGCGGCCGCTGTCACGGCGGCCGGTTGCGAGGGCGGTGTGGGCGACGACGCGGAAAATCCGAGGGCACCAAAGTTCGCCCCGATGGCGACGGCCGCCGAGAGCAGGCCCATCGAGATTGCGCTGGCGGCGGCGACGGCGGTGTTGCGTTGCATCGTTCGCTCCTCTCCTCCGCGTTCGTTGCTGCAGACAACACGATCGGCGTGAAGGCCGGGGCGCGGACTCCGTGAAGCCTCCGTGAAGCAGACGGAGATCTGGGAGGCGGCGACGTACCCTGGCCGGCGTGGCAACGCGTGTCCTCGTCGTGGACGACGAGGAGCGGATACGGGAGATTGTCCGGGGCTACCTCGAGATCGACGGGTTCGAGGTGGCAGAAGCGCGCACAGGCGATGCCGCCTTGGACGCGGTACGCGACTGGCAGCCCGATCTCGTCGTCCTCGACGTGATGATGCCTGGAATCGATGGGGTCGAGGTTCTGCGCCAGCTGCGCACTACCTCGGGGGTCCCGGTGATCCTGCTGACCGCCCGCTCGGAAGAGGTCGACACCCTCGTCGGGCTCGCCGTCGGTGCCGACGATTACATGACCAAGCCGTTCAGTCCCCGCGAGCTCGTCGCCCGCATCAAGGCGGTCCTGCGCCGGGGCGCTGGTGGCGCCGCACCCGAAACCGGCGACCGGCTCGCGTTTGACGGGCTCGTCATCGACGTCGGCGCCCGCGAGGTCGAACGCGACGGTCGTGCCGTCACCCTCAGCGCGCTCGAGTTCGACCTGCTCGTCGCTCTCGCTCGCGCGCCTGGGCGTGTGCTGACCCGCCGGCAGTTGCTCGAAAAGGTCTGGGGCTTCGACTTCTACGGCGACGAGCGGGTGATCGACGTGCACATCCGGAGCATCCGCAAGGAACTCGGTGACGCGGCCGACGACCCGGATCTGATCGGAACCGTGCGGGGCGTGGGCTACAAGTTCCTCGGAACAACAGAATGAGAGCCTGGCGCCGGCTCGGCGTTCGCCTGTTCGCGTCTCACGCGTTGGTGGCGCTCGTCGTCTTCGCGACGCTGGCGATCACGGTGCGCACGTTCGCACCAGTTCGTTTCGACGACGACATCAAGGATGTAAACGAATCTGAGGAGCACGAGACCGAGTCGCACGACGTGCTCGTCACCTCGGTCGAGTCGGCGCTGTGGATCGCGCTACTCGCGAGCCTCGTCGCGGGCGCGATCCTGTCGACGTTCGCGGCGCGCAGGATCGTTCGCCCGGTGCGCGAGGTGCGCGACGCGACCCGTCGGCTCGCGAACGGCCACTACGACGAGCGGGTCGCCGAGCCCGGGGAGCTCGAACTCGCGGAGCTGGCGCGCGACGTGAACCGGTTGGCACTCGAGCTCGAGTCGACCGAGCGGCGCCGAGCGCGGCTCGTTTCGGAGGTTGCCCACGAGATGCGAACTCCGTTGACCACGATCGAGGGCTACGTGGAAGGCATGCTCGATGGGATCTTCGAGCCGAGCGAACAGGTGCTCGTGGCGGTCGGCGAGGAGGCGTCGCGGTTGCAACGGCTCGCCTCCGACCTGGCCGAGCTCTCGCGTTCCGAGGAGGGCGCGATCACACTGCATCTGCAGGTCGCGGACCTCGGGCAGCTCGCAGGCGCGAGCGTAGAGCGGCTCCGCCCGCAGTTCGACGAGAAAGGAGTGACGCTCGCGGTGCGGTCGGGATCCCCGCTGCCGGTGGAGGTCGATCCCGGTCGCATTGCGCAAGTACTCACCAACCTCCTCGGCAACGCGCTCACCTATACGCCGAGGGGCGGGCGGGTCGAAGTACGCGTGACCCGCGACCACGACCGCGCCGCCGTCGCAGTGAGGGACACGGGCATTGGGCTCTCGCGCGACGAACTCGAGCGCGTGTTCGACCGGTTCTACCGTGTGCCGGGCCCGACGCGGCCGGCCGGTGGCAGCGGCATCGGCCTCACGATCGCCCTTGGGCTGGCGCGCGCCCACCATGGGGACATCGACGCGGTGTCGGCGGGCGTGGGTGCGGGTTCTACCTTCACGCTCACGCTCCCGCTCGCCCAACCGCAGCATCTGGTGAACGACACCTGAGCCGTTCACGCGAACTTCACGGCAGCGATCGCGACTGCTTCACGGCCGGGGCCTTGAATCGATGCATGACGACGCAAGAGCGGATTGTCGAAGTCATGGGCACCACCGCGCACGTCATCGTTACCAACGGCGCACCCGGGCTCGCCGACCGCGCAGTGGCGCGCCTCGAAGAATTGGAGGCGCGCTGGAGCCGCTTCCTGCCCGATAGCGAGATCAGCCGGCTCAACGAGATGCCGGGCGTCCCGGTGCTTGTTTCGCCGGAGACGTATCAACTCGTCGAGCGCGCGCTCGAAGGGTGGCGGCTCACCGCGGGCCGCTTCGACCCGACCTTGCTGCGCGAACTGCGCGCCGCCGGATACGACCGCTCGTTCGAACTCATCGCCGCGGGCGATGCGCCGAACGAGCACATGGTCGCGGCGATGGCGGCGCCATCGCGCGCCGCCGACATGAAGCTCGACCCCAGCGTCGGCACCGTGCTCCTCCCGCCGGGCGCCGAGCTCGACCCTGGCGGCATCGGGAAAGGCCTCGCCGCGGATCTCGTGGTCGCGCTCGTGCTGGCCGGCGGCGCGCACGGCGCGCTGGTGAGCGTGGGTGGCGACTTGCGCGTCGAGGGCGCGTCACCCGAAGGCGAAGGGTGGATCGTCGCGATCGCCGACCCGATGCATGGCGATCGGAACATCGGGACAGTCGCGCTCGACGCGGGCGCGGTGGCGTCGACCTGGCGCACCAAGCGCACCTGGACCGCTGCCGACGGAACGCGCCGTCACCATCTGATCGATCCGGCGACCGGACTTCCCGCGGCGAGCGGGCTCGCAGGCGTCACCGTGGTCACCGGCCAGGGATGGCACGCCGAGGTGCTTGCGAAAGCCGCGTTCCTCGCCGGGCCGGACGACGGTGCCGCGTTGCTGGCCGCCAACAACGCGGCCGGCCTCCTGATCACCCACGACGGAAGCATCCGCGAAGCCGGCGCATGGGCGCAGTACAGCGTTACGTAACCCGCAGTCGGGGTCAGACAGGGCGCGACCCCGGGGTCGACGCAAACGTCGTGAAACAGAGCGCTCGTATCTCAACGTGACTCACTACGGCATGCGGCACCGGCCGCGCAGCCTGGACTTGTACCTCAGCACACGCGCGCCATCAGTGCGCGCGTACGACCGCGACGGTGAACTCCTCCGTTGAGGTTGAGGACTCGATTACGTGTCGTGCTCGCCGTTCCGCGTACCGATCGCGCGCTTGGCCGCAGCGCAGGCGATCCTCGGCACCATCGACTCCCGAACTGACCGAAGTCGCACATGACGCGGGTTTCCTTCTACTCGGTTGACGATTGCATCACGATCTGGTGCTCGGCGGATTTGGTGGCCGCGTGGATGAAGCCGGCGATCGCAGCCAGGAAGAGCACGAGGGCGATGAGATAGCAGACATACGCGGCGGTCTGGGCCCGGTCGCCGAAAATGCTGAAGCCGTAGCTCGTCAAGAGCAGCCCCCGAAGTGTCTCCCCGCGGAACAGGGTCTGCACCTTGGCGTTGAGCTCTTGGGCTTCAGGGCTGTCCTGGTCCTCGATGGCTCGCGCCTCACTACTCGTCTGCGCGTAGGTCTTCCCGTCGTTCACTTCGCTCAGATGCAACCCGATGTAGCTGTTCGCATAGCACTCGGCCTGCTTCCCTGTGACCAACGCCTCCCCGGCGTTGTCTTGCAGACATTGCGCGTTCTCCTCGGGTGAGAGCGCATCCGCGGGCGTGAACGTGATCTGTTGCGCCGCGAGCTGGTCGTGGACATAGTCGTTCGCGAAGTTCGCCTGGTTCTGCAGGACCAAACCGAGGACGAGGATCAGGCCGGCGAGCACGAGCGCGCCGATCGAGAAGATGATGTCCAGCGTACGACGCGTCATAACTTCGGCCCTCTCGTTGATTGCGGACACCACAGATCCTGAACACCCGTGCACGACGACAACAGGGCACAAGTCCCGAAGGTTCGACACCCGCGTGGCGCGTTGAGCGCGCGGCAGC